>JAQXPG010000136.1 GCA_029100405.1 Lachnospiraceae bacterium
GCAATCGCCTGGTCTGTATTTTCTTCTGTGAAGAAATGCAGATCAGAAAGTGCCTGAAGGCTTTCTCCATCGCTATGATCCCGGATCAGTTTTAGGATTTCTTCCATGTCTGTAAGAATCCGTTCGCGGATCGAATCTTCCGTTTCTTTTTTCAGCTGCCTGCCCTGTTTTAGCCGGGAAATAGACAGATGCAGTTTTTCCAGGTTCCATCCGCCGCTCAGGAGGTTCTCGTCATATTCCCCATAATCGTAGCGATGGCCGTTTTTCCCGAAGGAAGCCAGGAGGCGATTCATAAGATAACCATACTCAGACGGGAAAAGGATCTCGGTCCAGCCGTCTTCCTCCTCGAGATATGCTTTCTTCAGCCGGCAGTCCGTAAAAGCCTCTGCCCCGATCCTTTCAAGTGTCCTTGGCAGACGAACTTCCGTGATCTTGCTTCCATAGAAAGCCTCTGCCGCAATTTCTGTCAATGGGCCATTCAGTTTTTGAGAAATGTCGACCAGGTCGCCGGTGAAGTCCGGTTCTCCATAAATTGCTGTGTAGCTGTAAGGAGCTGTTTTTTGGTCTTCTTTCCTTTTCAGAAGGATACAGCCCTGCGAGACCGACAAGACCGGATTCCCCTCTTCGATCCGAACGATAAGGCCCGGATGGTCGTCCTCTTCCTTTTCCACTGAGAAAGCAGCCTCCGAGATTTCCTGTACGGAGGCTGGCAAAATCACTTCTTCCAGTCTCTGTGCTGAGAACAAGGCATGTTTCTGAATTCCTCTGCAGTCCTCTGCCAAACGGTATCTCCGGCGTGGATTCTCATGGTGAACAAGAGCCAGATATTTCCTTCCATTGATGAAATAGATTCCATACCCATCATCACTATAGTTTGGATTCCCCTCTTCCAGCTCCAGTTCGATCCCCCATTCCCCAGGTTCTTCCATCCACTCTACTGTGTTTGGTATGAAAAGACTCGTAAGCTGCGTTGCATGAAAGGCATTTTTCCCAATATAGACCAAACCCGAATTCAGTTGAAGCTTCTGAAGGCAGACGGCGAATTCCAGAGCTTCCTCTTCAATGATCCGAATGCTGTTCGGCAGAACGACTTCTTCCACCAAAAGTCCATTCTCATAGAAAAGATGCCTGCCCAGACGTCCGACCGGGAGGCCTTCGATTTCCCCGGGAATCTCTATCCGGCTCTGACCGCCGGTACATGACAGAAGTCGAATGGTCTGATCTGTAAGGATCTCATAGTGATAGATCGCCTGATTTTTTGGATCTATCCACTCTTTTACTTGCTCTGATCTTGCATTATCCACAATTTTTCCTCAGTTTCTCATGGACCCGGTTTATTTCTGCCCGTTTTTTCGCATATCTTCTATATCTTCTATCTCTTCCATCAGTTCCTGATTCCGTTCGAAGACCATAAGTCTTTTATTATGGCGGTAATAGCCACTGCAGCCATTTTCGGCAATGAAGGCTGCTGCGTTCTTATCAACGGTCAGTTCCGTCACAAGAACCAGCATCTCATTGTCATCTCCGAAAACATCTTCCACGAAGGTAAAGAGATGATCCAGTTCTTCCGAAAGACGCGGTGTCTCTTGCAGCATTTCCTGAACCCTTTCCTGGAATTCCTGATTGACCAGGGCAAAATCATGATCTGTCTGATCATCTCCTTCGCTATCCAGGCGGTCCCAGCATGCCCGGACAAAACGCAGACAGTAAGCATAGGCATGGATCGATTCGCGACTCAGATTTCCTGCAGCCTTCTTCTGCTTTTGTTCTCTCTCCATCCGATCTTTCAGTTCCTGCAAGGCCTCATGAATGGACCCGGTCTTACTCTCCTTCATTTCGGCCAGTTTCCCATGAAGCATCTTCAGGGCATTTTCCTTCTCCATATGCTTTCGAATGCGGGGCTGAATCGCCTCCAAAAGCAGACCCGTAATGGTCAGACGCTCATCGAAGCCGGCTGCCCTGGCTCGATCCCGAATCTCTGCGCCTTCTCTTCCCAATAGAATGGAAGGAATCTGATAGTCCGATTTATATTTCTCATAGAGGGCATAATAGGTGGCAAATTCCCTGGCGATCCGGGGCGAGCGGATGTACTGGCCGATCAGGATCTCATCAACAGGGAAGCCCTTCTCTTCATAGAGATAGAGTGCCTCCGACAGATCCTCCCAGCCCCGGGCAGTGACATAGCGCTTCTCATGTGCCGTGTTTTCCATATGATAAAAGTTATCCTGGTGGATTTCGAGATAGGTCAGGATCGCCTTATGAACGCCGCGTTTCTTGGCATATATTTTCCAGGCTTCGAAATCCGGTGTGATCTCCAGAAGGCGGAGCCGGTCCAGGGTGACCACGTCAAATTCCCTGACCGACCGATTGTATTCCGGCGGGTTTCCGGCAGTGACAATGACCCAGCCTTCCGGCACCCGATGGGTTCCGAAAGTCTTGTATTGAAGGAACTGCAGCATGGACGGGGCCAGAGTCTCAGAGATGCAGTTAATCTCGTCGAGAAAGAGAATGCCCTCGCGGATCCCGCTTTCCTCCATCGTGTCATAGATCGAAGAGATGATCTCACTCATGGTGTAATTGGTCACGTCATAAGGCTTGCCATCGAATTCTTTATGAACGATAAAAGGAAGACCAAGGGCGCTCTGTCTCGTGTGATGCGTCATGGAGTAGGACACGAGGGAAAGATTCATCTCCTCCGCGATCTGTTCCATGATCGCTGTCTTTCCGATGCCGGGTGCACCGACAAGAAAGATGGGGCGCTGTTTCTCGACCGGGATCCGGTAATTTCCAAACTCATCCTTGGTGAGATAGATTGCTACCGAGCGCTTGACCTCTCTTTTTGCTTCCTGAATATTCATAAGATTCCTTTCTCTTTTGCCAATTTACGAAGGCCTGCATCGTTTGTATACAGCAGCGCTACGAGATATTTTCTCCAAGTTCCATCTCTTCCATCTCCATCCCGGAGAGTTCATAAGTCATCGCCCATTCCGGTGTTTCATGATAGCCTGCGCCGCTTTCTTTTAAAATGAAGGCCGTTTTGAAGTCCGGCTCTTCTGCAGGAAACATGCCCATTCCGTCGGTAAAATATAATAATCCGCACAGATCGAAATACTCGCCGGCCTGAACCTGTTCCTTTACATAAGTAAATACAGGGCGAAAGTCAGTTCCTCCTCCGCCATGGATCTCAATCGAATTCATGTAAGAATCGAAATCTTCTTCACTTTCGATCTTCACATCCATCTGCACTTCACAATCGCATTGTATGATATGAAGATTCATTCTCCGGGTAAATATATCCGTATTTTTTAAGATCGAATAGGTCCGGTTCAGAAAGGCCCTTACGGCATTGCCCTGACAGGAACCTGAGGTGTCAATGGCGATGACGAAATCTTTGATCTTCGCTGCATCCCGATATTCCAGAGGCTCGATCAGTGGCATATTGCCATACATTTCCATCCCGTAATGGTAATAAATATAGTCAAAAGAATCCGGGTCGAGATGTACTTCCTCTGTCATCCTGGCAAAGCTTTTGAGGAAGTCCGTATAATCTTTCTCGTCTCGGCGGATGTCATCGATCTTTGAAACGAGATCATTGGGAGTAAGTCCCATATTCTCTTCTTCGTTTGCAATATTCAGCTTGGTCTGGGCTCCGATCTTCTTCCAGCTTTCTTCGGTCTCCGGGTTGGCCATGAGCATGCGCCCATCCTGATTGGATTCACCGTTGCCTTCCTTGCTGCTATTCATCCAGAACTGATGGAGATCAAAATGAAAGAGATCCTTCCTCTGCATCCACTCTTCGCGGAGGTCTTTCTTTTCCCGCAAATTGTGATAGATCCGCTCTGCTGTAAGCTGACCGACGGTCTCGGATAAATCCTTCAGGAGGGAGCGCCTCTTGTTGTCATCCGAAAGTTCTGTTTCCCTAAGCTCAAGCGACAGCAGTTTGTCCTCTACCGCCAGATCACTTGCCAGATCCCAGGCTTCCATATCCATTTTTTCATATTGAAAGGGATGTCTGTAAATACAGTGAAGAAGCAGATGCAGATAGGTATGACAGATGCGCTCCGGGCTTGCTTGATAGCCCTCGATCAATGCATCCGGGTTCACAAAAAGCACCTGACCGTTCGTACCCATTCCCGCAGGAATGGCTGCTTGTCCTTCCCTATCCAGCCAGCCGCTGAAATCTTCCGGCAGATAGTAGTATTCCGGCATAATAAGGATTGCCCGGTTGAAGTAAGGCATGCGAAGGACCAGGCGGTCTCTGACAAGGTTTAGTATCTTATGCGACAGCCGCTCCAAGGGATCCGGCTCATGATCTACGAATAATTGTGCTATATGACCTGGCATACCATCTATAAGACCCATGGCAGTCCTCCGGAAAACTGGTTAAAAGAATCGAGGTATCGAGAAAATCCATATAATAAATACTATACTTCACAAGGCTTTCTTCCTTCAAGCTACAATCCGGGGATGACGTTTACAGATGGAATCAAGCCAGGTTTTTTCTAAAAAAAGCCGCCTCTGCACAAGGGGTAAACAGAGGCGGTTTTGAAAAGAGGGTTCTATAGTTATTGTTGTTTTATTGCGAGATGATATATTGCGGTCAGCATTCTCTGATCCAGACCTGCATCTCATTTTCGCCACGATTGGCCCAGGCGAAGTATGGAATAAAGTGAAGTTCTGTCTGCGTTTTTTGCTTTCTTTGATTGGAATATAGACCAGCTTTCGCCGATGATTCACGATAGCCAGTTGCCTGAATCGTGACAATGCCATCCAAGAGATCCGGTCTATATTTCTCTTTAAATTCAGCTGTTGTTGGCAAACTAAGGTTTGAAATCATCTCCCCATTATCGATGCCTTCCATGCAATAGACTAAGGGACCGCGCATGATTGCAGTTTTACCAGCACAAGCTGTAACCCTGTCACTCGCATAGATCCTTGTTACCGGCATGTCTAATTGAAGCTGAATTTCTGTTTCCCCCGGTGGACAATCGATCCAGGCATATCCGTCTTTTCTCTCATAATTCACGGAACTATGCCAGCTTTCACACCAGCTCGGAATCCGTATGCCCAGACGTCGTTTCTTGCCCTGGTTATCTACAAGGATAGAAACTTCCCCATCCCATGGATAATTCGTATGCTGAACAATATGCAGATCTCCATAAGTCCATTCGGAAGAGATAAAGAGAAGGATCAAGGGATTTCCTTCTCGCATGAGATAGATATACTGATCCAAAGAGGCCAAAAGTCTGGCCAGATTGGGCGGGCAGCAGGCACATCCAAGCCAGGATGGACGAACAGCCTTCACATGATTCTTCCCTGGATTATGAATGGCAATTTGAGGATGAACTTCCAGCGGATTCACATAGAAGAAATGTTTCCCCTGCAAGTCCGTACCGGAAATCAATCCATTATAGAGGACACGCTCCATGACATCCGCGTACTTTGTCTGGCCGGTCAAGTCAACCATCTTCTTTGCAAAAGTAATCAATCCGACTGCGGCACAGGTCTCACAGTACATACTGTCAAGAGGCAGATCATAATCTCCGGTAAAGGATTCTCCAATGGCCGTCTGGCCCAGTCCGCCTGTGATATACATCTGCCTTTCTGTAATATCATCCCAGATTCTTTCACATGCGGTCTGTATTTTGGGGTCCTTACTAATGTTTGCAAGATCCGCCATTGCAGTGCATTGATAAAGCATTCTTACTGCATGTCCTCTGGCATGATCCGATTCCAGAAAAGGTTTGTCACACTGAAAATAGGAATTCGGGAATTTTCCCATATCCGGGAAAATCGCCGGCATATCGTCTTCCTCCAGCTGTTTTCGAAAGAAGTCCGGATTTTTCCCTCTTTCCAAAAGGAAATATCGGGCCATGTTAAGATATGACTTCTCTTTCGTCAAAGAAAAAAGCTTTAGCAATCCGATCTCTATTTCTTCATGCCCATCATATCCATGGATCTGTCCCGGATCTGGTCCGAATTTCACGCAGATATGGTCTGCCAGCTTTCTGGCAACAGATAAAACCCTTTCATTCCTGGTACTTTCATAATATGCAACGGCTGCTTCCAGAAAATGTCCAGCACAGTAGAGCTCATGGCTCTCCATCAAGCGCCTGTATTTGTGTTCCGGAGCCTCAATCGTAAAGAAAGTATCCAAATACCCATCATCTTCCTGGGCATCTGCGATCAGATCTACCAGAGTGTCTGCTTTCTCTTTCAGTTCTTCCCCTGGATCATGTCTCAGGCTGTAAGCTGCTGCCTCCAGCCATTTATAGGCATCGCTGTCTTGAAAAACCATACCATAGAAATGGCCTTGTTTTCTTCCGGCTGCAATCCGAAAATTCTCGAAGACATGACTCTTCTCTGTCGGAATGCTGTTGTCGTTTCTTCTCTCTCCTTCGATGGCAATGTCAGCGGTATCATTCAAAACATTCCATTGGTAGGGAAGCATATTTTTTCTTACATTATCCTGATATCTCTTCCAGAAGCCGGACAAAATATTGGTTTTCATTTTACGCTCCCCTTCCAGATACAAATATCAAATCAATGACAGGAGCTAGCCCATCGATTCGCCGTTAGCTTACAGATGAATGCGGATCACATTCCAGGACATAGGATGAAGTACTGTATGAAGCTTGCCACCCTCTAAGGTCGATTCATTCGATGTTGATGGAGCGACCTTTTCCTCTTCGGAACTATTGACTGCCTTCAAGTCATCATTTTCCAGTACAATGTGCTCCATAAGCGAAGAATCCCCGAAACTTCTAAGATCGGCATCCAGTTCTACATTCTTATCAAGCGTTCGATTGACTGCGAAAATTGTCAGTTCCTGCTTTTCTTCATTGTAAACACTTACAGTTTCTGCATCCGTAACATTACTATGTTCCTTTGTCTCATGACAGCTGCCATGAACCGATGGAACGAGGACAGTTCCTCTGCCATAAAGAGAAGCGTGCATGAAGGGCCAGTAGATGGTCTGTCTCCAGGCTTTTCCGCCATCCTGATCCGTCATGATCGGGGCAATGACATTTACAAGCTGTGCCAGACATGCCATCTTAACCCGGTCAGCATGCTTTAACAGCGTGATCAGAAGCAGTCCAACCACCAGGGCATCTTCAAAATTGTAGACATCCTCCAGAAGAGAGGGATGATGCTGCCAAGGATGGTTCTGCATAATATCATCATCTGCTTCATTCGAATGGAACCAGACATTCCACTCATCAAAGCTAAGATTAATATCCTTTTTGCCACGTTTCTTTGCTTTCACAAAATCGCAGGTTGCGATAACCGTTCGGATAAACTGATCCATGTCATTCGACTGAGCCAGATAATCCAGGCTGTCCCCATTACGGTTGCCATAGTAATTATGCATGGATACGAAGTCTACATAATCATAAGTATGTTCCAGAGTAGTTGCTTCCCACTGAGGAAATGTCGGCATCTGCAGATTGGAGCTGCCGCAGGACACCAGTTGCACCGATGGATCGATCAGTTTCATTGCCTTTGCGGTTTCTTCTGCCAGGCGACCGTATTCATCCATCGTCTTATGGCCAATCTGCCAAGGGCCATCCATCTCATTTCCAAGGCACCATACCTTGATATTATAAGGATCCTTATCGCCATTTTTTATTCTCATATCGGAATACTTTGTTCCTGACGGATGGTTACAGTATTCCAGAAGATTACAAGCATCACTGATGGAACCGGTTCCCAGATTTACCGCCATCATGACAGAGGAATCTGCTTTCTTAGCCCATTTTGAGAATTCGCCAATGCCAATCTGATTGGATTCCGTGCTCCTCCAGGCCAGTTCCAGCCTTTGTGGTCTCTTTTCTCTTGGTCCAACGGAATCTTCCCAATGAAATCCGGACACAAAATTTCCACCGGGGTAACGGATGATCGGGACATGCAGGTCTTTCACCAGTTGAATCACATCCTTACGGAAGCCCATTTCATCAGACAAGGGATTACCCGGCTGATAAATACCGTCATAAACAGCTCTTCCCAAATGCTCAATAAAAGATCCGAAAATCCGTTCATCTACTTTGGATAGCTGATAATCCTTATCCAGGACCAGCTTGACATTTCCCTTTTTATCACCTTTCATCTTAATTCTCTCCTCTCTAGCCCTTTACCGCGCCTGCTGTCATGCCTTCTACGAAATATTTCTGGAATACGATAAAAAGAATGAAAATAGGAATGATCGAGAAGCAGGATCCGACGATCAAAAGACTGTAATTGTTTCCATATGGATTCAAAAGCGTATTCAGTCCCAGCGTCAATGTGTATTTCTCTGAACTTCTCAATACCAAAAGGGGCCACATATAGTTATTCCATGCATTCATGCCATTCAGAATGGCCATTGCTGCGAATGCCGGTTTCATGATCGGTATGATCAATTTAAAAAAGATTCCATATTCTGTAGCGCCGTCAATTCTTCCGGCCTCAATCAGAGACTTTGGCATTCCAAGCAAATACTGGCGGAAAAAGAAGATCGTCGAAGCATGTGCCAGGAAGGGGATCACTACTGCAAAGTAGCTATCCATAAGTTTCCAGTCCGACATCTGCTGATAAAGCGGAAGCATCACTACTTCGAAAGGAACTGACATAATTGCCAGTACGATCACGAAGAGGAAGTTTTTCCCTTTAAAGTCATAGGCTGCAAATCCATAGGCGACAAAGGAGCTGACCAAAAGGGTAAGGACCACTGTTATGACCGTCAGAACAATACTGTTTCGAAACCAAAGCCAATAGTCATGGTCTCCGTTAAACAGGAGATCATAGTTCACCAATGACCATTTGGAAAATTCCGGGTTTAAATTCAAGCCATAGGCCACGAAGTCGTCACCCGGTTTAAAACTTGCTACAAATAGTACATAGATCGGGATAAAGATCAGAATTGCCAGGATAGTAAAAATGATAAGCATTCCGGCTGTCTTGCCATGATCCCGTCTGATCTTCTTTTTTTGAAGAGCCTTTGCTTCTTCTGCTATTGAACTTCCTGCCATTATTCAGCCTCCTTCTTAAAGGTGCCATTCAACACAAGCTGGATGAAGTTGATGATGATGACAAGGATCAAGAGCACAATACCAACTGCACAGGCATAACCCATTGCACGTTTTTCAATTCCCTGACGATAGAGGTAGCCTACGATCGTAAGACCGATATTATTCGGCGAATTGTTTCCCTTCCATAACATGAAGGATTCCAGGAACATTGCCAGGCCGGCATAAATGGAAATAGTGAGTACATAGATCGTTGTCGGCTTTACCAGAGGTATCGTGATCCGAATGAATTGCTGAAATTTAGATGCCCCATCGATCTCTGCAGCTTCATAGAGATCATTCGGTATGGACTGAATTCCAGCCAGGAAATACATGATATTAACACCCGTCCATCTCCAGCAGCAGAGAGCAAGCAAGGCGAAATAAGCTGTTCCGGGTTGTTTCAGCCACTTGATCGGACCGTGTCCAAGCAAACCAATCACCTGATTCATAAGAGACTGATCTGCCTCACCGAACATGAGGCGGAATACGGTACCTGCTACTACAACAGATGTCAGTGCCGGCAGGAAATAGATTGATTTGAACAGGTTCGCATTTTTCATCAAATGACTATTCAGCATCACTGCAAAGAGAAGCGGAAAAGGAATGAGAAGGACCAATGTCCAAATGCAATACTTAACAGAGTTCTGAACAGCTTTCCAAAAGATCCGGTCTCCCAGAAGTCTCTCATAATTCTTCATTCCTACCCACTGATCCTGTAGGACATCCTGAAAGCTGAGTTTGATTCCATTCGCAATCGGTCCTATCCAGAACAAAATAACGGTCAGGACAAAAGGAAGAACGAAAATATACGGTGCCGCCTTTTGTGAGTAAAATAATTTCTTCATGCGACGTATACCCCTTTAATGAAAACAGGCACGTCCCGCCTTCACGAGACGTGCCCGCATTATTTCTTACCCTCTTCTTGATTCACTTCATTACTTAGAGAACTCATTCTCCAGCTGATCCTGTGCATCTTTCAGAGTTGACTTGATATCTGCATCATTATCATAGATATTGGTCAAAATCTGTGTTGTTAAGAGGTTATTGATGGATGGACGCTTGTTATCGGTATAGGACTTCAGGGTACCTATGTCATCTTTCATAGCAAGCAATGCATCAAATGGCTTCGTATTGAAATACTTGACAAAATTGTTATCCGGATTTTGGGTCAGTGACGTATCGGTCCATACAGAAGTATTTACAGGATCGAATCCAAGAACATTGAAGATCTCCTTACTTGCTTCCGGAGATAGTTTGATATAAGCAAATACCTCGGCAGCAAGCTTTGCATTTTTACTGGATGCGATAACTGCTGTGCCGGTTCCGCCGCCACCAATGGTCCATGTCTTATCATCATCACCGAACTTCGGAACAGGAGCGATAGCAATCTTACCAGACAGGTCCTTCATGTAATTGGTGAATCTAGAAGTCTGCCAGAAAGGCATGATCTGTACCGCATATTCACCACTATTGTAGTGAGGATAAGCTTCCTCATTATCCGGCTGACCACCGGGAACTGTAGCAAGAGCTCCTGCCTTCTGCATATCTTTGATCGTCTGGAGAACGGAAACCACCTTATCATTTGTCATATCCAGGCTCCCGTCTTCTTTCTCGTAATCTCCGCCCTTCTGTGCAAGCATCAAATCAACCATCCAGTTCGCAGAAGTTTCTGCACATGCAAACTGCTTTCCGGTTGCTTCATGATACTTAACGCCGGCGGCCTTGAAATCATCCCAAGTCTTGATTGTGGTATAATCAATGCCTGCCTTGGAAAGGAGATCGGAATTGTAGAAAGCAACAATGGTTCCTACATGGGTAGGAAAGCCATAAGGCTTATTGTTCTTGGAATAGATATCGAGTCTGGACTGGACAACGCTATCCTTGTAAGGGGCAATCGCATCTGTCAGATCCATGAGCTTAACGTCCTTGTCTGAAAGGAAGGAAGGGAACTTTCCAAGCTCGATATCAGCGACATCCGGAGCACCTTTGCCAGACTCCAATGCAAGAGACAGCTTATTATGCATGTCATCATAAGGCATATTGGAGAGAACCAGCTTTACTTTCTTGTCCGGATGATCCTTATTCCACTTCTCCGCCATGTTCGTATAGAACTTCTGGTGGAGTTCAATAAAGGTCCAGACATTCAGGGTCGTAACATTATCTCCCTTGACATCCATCTCTGTCTTTGTGCTCTTACCCGTGCCTGAAGCGCTCTTCTTTGCGGTCTTACCGGAACCGCAGCCTGCCAAAAGGCCAACGCTCATGATTCCACATAGCAGCAATGACAACAACTTTTTCCTCATATACCTCTTCCTCCTTTTCTGATTAAACGGTTATTCCATTTACCCCTAAATAAAACGTTTAATGTTTATAAACCGTTTAACTAAAATGGGTTTTAAAAAAGGCGTTTGTTCGATTACGCCTTTTTCTTTAAGACAATACCAATTTTATATTATTTATATTCAAAGTCAATGCCAACTTGTCTGAAATTTTGCACAAAGTTAAACGTTTAATTTTATTGAGGTTTCACAAGGGATTTCCTCAGCTCAAGTTTACATGGGACCTCATAAATATCATGCTTGTCGCTTCTTAGTTCCAAATCGGTTTTGGGGTTGTCATTATAATGGTCATCCAGCATTTTCAAAAGGACTTCTCCCGCCTTATAACCAATATCATGGAGAGGAAGACGGACTGTGGTAAGAGCCGGTCTGTAATATGCTGACAATTGCCGGTCATCATATCCTGTGACAGAGACATCTCTGCCCGGCACCAGTCCCCTTTCTTCCAGGCGATCATAGACGCCTCCGGCCATCAGGTCATTCATGCACATGATCACAGTCACGCCCTGCTTCAATAGGATATCTGTGGATTCATATCCACTCTTTCTCTCCCAGTCACCGATTTGAATCAACTCCGGTTCCATAACTCCGCCATGTCGAAACAAAGTTTCTTCGAAACCGATCAAGCGGGCCTGCGCATGCATTGAATCCCTTTTCCCGGTAATTAAGCCGATTTTTTTATGCCCTGCCTTCATTACACATTCCGTGATCTGGCTCATTCCATTCCGATCATCCACGACAACCGATGGAATGTCATTCCGCTTCGAGTAACCATATGCCATCACAGCCGGCAGATTCATGTCTTCCGGAAATACCGGGATTTCCCGCTCATGTGCACTGACGTATATAATCCCCTCAACCTGCAAATTTACCAGTTTTAATATTTCCTTATGGACCTTCTCATAATAGAAATTCTTATTATAATAGGTATCATTGTAGTTCATGAAAAGGCGCAGATTAACCAGAAAGACCTGGTAATTGTGCCGATCGCAGTAATCGGTTATGCCATCGAGAATATCAGGTATGGAGAAAATCGTCATATCCTCAACGATAACTCCTATGCTCTTCGATCTCTTGCTTTTAAGATTTCTCGCTACAGCATTCGGCACATAGTTCATCTCCTCAATTACTTTTCGGACCCGTTCCACAGTTTCCGGACTGGCTTTTCCCTTATTATTAATGATATTAGAGACCGTAGCAATGGAGACCCCGCTCTTCTCAGCTATTTCTCGGATGGTAACCATGAATCGTTTCCTCCCTTCATTCGTTTCTTCTCTTCATCTGGATCCTTTCCTTCCAATTTCCACAAGGTAGAGTTGAGAAAGAGGACTTCGATATATGCGGCAAATGTAAACCCACATCCAATAAACAGGAAAATCATTTGAACCGGATAGCGAAGTAAAAAGTATAGCAGGAAAATTTCAATCAAAGTGCTGAGAAGGACTGCCGGAAATCTGGCGATGGCCAAGGTAAAACCGTTTCTCAACGTTGCTGAAATCGTATTTTCAAAATGCGACTGAAGGAGAAAAACCGTAGAAGCCGCAGCCAGAAGAAAGGCAGAAATGACAAGCAGAAGAATGCGGACCAAAGGAGCTGTTTCACCCTTCATTCCTTTAACCAGGCCGAACTCCCAAGACAGAACAATTCCAAAGGCAAGGAAGATCAGCCAAAGAAGAGTCGATTTCTTGAAGTTCGACTTAAAATCCGAGAAAAAATGTCCGGTTAACTTCGTATCATTTCCTCGAATCACCCGAATCAGAGAAGCATACATAGCCGTAATGGAGGCGCCGGCCGTAACAACCGGAAGGCAAAGCAGTAAAGTTAGTATATTCAACCAGATAAAATCAAAAATCAAGCCAAAGAAAGACATGACCGGACTGTCTGGGTTTAAAAAATACTTCATATTTCTTTCTCCTTCGGAAGGTTTATGAAACGGTTTCTAAAAAAGATTTCTTTATAAGCTTACTTTTCTGGAAGTATAACGTTTAACTGATTATAATCCCTTTGAGCCCTCTCATCAAGCCCTTTCACGGACGATACCGGCATTATTCTCATGTATTGTTTACCGGAGCCTGAAATAATCATTCTTCCTTGCGACAAGCCTTCCCAAGCAATTCTCCCATCGAAAAAACCTCATGCAGGATCTCTCCCACATGAGGTTTCCGGTAAGTAAAACCAATCTGTTTTTATTTTGACAGATCCACTTTCCGTATGGCTTCCCGTACGGAAAGGATTCTGGACGGGCTTACGGAAAGCTCGTCTACACCCATACGAAGGAAGGTCTCGGTCAGGCTGGTATCAGCGCCCAATTCGCCGCAGATGCCGACCCAGGCTCCACCCTTATGACCGTTTTCGATTGTCATTTGGATCTCACGAAGAACTGCCGGATGATGGGGATCTGCAATCTTCTCCAGTTTTGCATTCTGGCGGTCACAAGCCAGGGTATACTGTGTCAGATCATTGGTTCCGATAGAGAAGAAATCGACTTCTTTTGCCAGGTCTTCACTGATCATCACTGCGGCCGGTGTCTCAATCATTACACCCTGCTCTACATTTCCGTAGGGAATTCCCTGATCGTCCAGTTCCTTTTTGACTGCTTTCACGATTTCCTTGATCTTTAGGACTTCATTCACAGAAATGATCATGGGATACATGATTCCGATATTGCCATAGTAACTGGCGCGGAAAATGGCGCGAAGCTGAGTTTTGAAGATTTCCGGCCGGTCCAGGCAGATCCGGATGGCGCGGTAGCCCAGGGCCGGATTGTCTTCCTTATCCAAATGGAAGTAATCGACCTGCTTATCCGCACCGATATCCAAAGTACGGATGATCACCTGTTTTCCGGCCATGGTCTCTGCAACCGTCTTATAAGCCTGGAACTGCTGCTCCTCACTCGGA
>JAQXPG010000137.1 GCA_029100405.1 Lachnospiraceae bacterium
CCTGCAATCTATAACGATACCATCTCTGTATCCAAGAAGTCCCCGAACATGAGCGAAGGACTGAAAAAGGCTCTGCAGACTGCTTTCATCAATATTGCAAATACCGATGAAGGAAAGAAAGTCATTGCCATTTATTCCCATGAGGGATATAAGGTTGCAAAGTCTTCCGATTATGACTCCGAGCGTGAAGCTCAGAAGATGATCGAAAAGATGAGTAAATAATAAGAGATCAGGTAAATGCGAAAGCTTCCATCTTCCTTCGGTTCGTAATGAGTACCGAAGGAAAAAGAACTTTTGCATTTGCTAAAAGAAAATGGCGGAGATTTGTTCTCCGCCCTTTTTTATGCCGGAAAATTAGTGTAAAATATATCCGTATATTACGCGCATTGGTTACCATACCAATTTGTGTGGTCTGTCGTAAAAGTAGAAGAGAGAAAAAGAGTATGATTCAGTTCGAGAATGTAGGTAAGAGATATCCGAACGGTTTTCAGGGATTGAAAAATGTCAATCTGAAAATTGAACAGGGCGAATTTGTAGCCATCATCGGATTGTCCGGCGCAGGTAAGTCCACCCTGCTTCGGACCGTGAACCGTATGCATGACGTGACGGAAGGCAAGCTGACCGTTGACGGCGTCGATGTTATGACCCTGCAGGGCAAGAGCCTGCGTCAGTTCCGCCGTAAGATCGGTATGATCTTCCAGTCTTTTAATCTGATCACCAGAACCACCGTCATCAAAAATGTATTGACCGCATTCGTGCCGGACATGCCCTGGTTTCGGTCTACATTTGGAATCTATACGAAAGAAGAAAAAATGAAGGCCCTGGAATGCCTGGACAAGGTGGGCATTCTCGACAAGGCTTTTGTTCGTGCCGATCAGCTTTCCGGTGGACAGCAGCAGCGTGTCGCTCTGGCCCGGACTCTGGCGCAGAATCCTAAGATCATTCTGGCAGACGAGCCGGTCGCTTCCCTGGATCCGATTACCGCCAAGTCTGTTATGGCAGATTTCAAGCGGATCAATGAGGAAGACAATATCACGATCCTCTTGAACATCCATCACATCGATCTGGCTCTTAAATATGCGACTCGTGTGATTGGAATCCGTGCCGGTGAGGTGGTTTATGACGGACCTGCTTCCGAAGTAACGGATGAAGTCCTGGAGACCGTATACCGGGGTGGAAATAGGGAGGAAGCCTGAATATGAGTCTGTATGATAAGATCTTTCGCCCGAAGGAATATAAACTCCCGAACGGTAAAGTTGTTGCCCAGAAGCGGTCCCGGGCTCCTCTTGTCTGGGCGGTCATCATTGCAATGACCATTCTCTCAGTCAAGATCACGGGATTCAGCTTTGCAATTCTTTCGAAGAATATGGGAAATTTCTGGTCCATGCTGGGATCCATGTTCCCGCCGGATACCAAATACATGGCTAAGGTCTGGGGACCTCTTCTGGATACCATCAAGATGTCCCTTCTCGGATCCTTTGTGGGATCTGTGGTTGTCGTTCCTTTTGCCTTTTTAGCCAGCAGTAATGTCGTAAAGAATCGGGTCGTCAATGCGATCACGAAACTTTTCTTAAGTATTGTTCGTACCCTGCCGACATTGGTCATTGCTCTGGTTGCTACGAATATCTGGGGCCTTGGAACCATCGCCGGTTCTATTGCCATCGGCGTTTTCTCTTTCGCTTATATCGGAAAGATCCTCTATGAAGAGATCGAAACGGCCGACATGGGCTCCTTCGAAGCCATGGAAGCCATGGGCTGCACGAAGAGCCAGGCTTTCCGCAAGGCCATCATTCCTCAGGTAATGCCGGTTTATCTGTCCCAGTCCCTTTTCAACTTCGAAGGAAATGTCCGTTATGCTGCGATCTTAGGTTATGTCGGAGCCGGCGGTCTGGGACTGATCTTAAATGAACGAGTTGCATGGAGAGCTTATCCAAGCGTTGGAATGATCCTGGTTGCCCTCTATGTCACAGTCTTCATTATTGAAACCATCAGCCGGGCCATCCGTAAGCGGCTTGTCTAAGGAGGAAGCAGAATGAACGAACGTATAGAAAAGGCCTACGCTTCCCGTCCGCGGAAGTGGGTCTGGTATCTGACCATAGTTGTGATCATAGCGATCCTTTTGATCTGGAGCGGCCGGTCCATGGAAAGCAGCGGCACCACCCAAAACGGAGCCAAGATTGCCGGTAATATCCTTTCCGGCATCATCCATCCGGATCTTTCGCTTTTCAATATGACAAAGCAGGGTATCCCTTATCTCCTTCTGGAGACGATTTGTATCGCCTTCCTGGGAACGGTTGTGGGCGCCATTATATCCATTCCTTTTGCTTTTTTGACGGCACAGAATCTGGTTCCAAAGCCCATCGCCTTTATCGGTCGTCTGATCGTTATGGCCATCCGAACCATTCCGTCTCTGATTTACGGACTCATGTTCGTTGCTGTGACCGGCCCCGGCCCTTTCGCAGGACTTCTTACCATGTCCCTTTGTTCGGTCGGCATGGTTTCAAAAATGTATACCGAGGCCATCGAGGATCTGGATACGAAGGTCCTGGAATCCTTGGATGCAGCAGGATGTACCACCTGGCAGAAGATCCGTCATGGGATCCTTCCGCAGCTGGCTCCGAATTTTGCATCTACAGCGATCTACCGATTTGATATCAACCTTCGAGATGCAACCGTTCTCGGCCTGGTAGGAGCCGGAGGTATCGGTGCTCCGCTGATTTTCGCTATGCAGTCTTACCGTTGGCATGAGGCAGGAGCGATTCTTCTGGGACTTGTGATCCTGGTTTTGATCGTAGAATTTATTTCTACAAGGATACGTGTCAAGCTGACGAGAGGCTGAAATCAAACACTTTAAAAAAGATACGAGAGGCAGAGAAATTTCCGAAGATCCGATCAAAATTAAGACTTTGTATTCAGAACATCCGGCAGGATCCGGAAGAAGGGAGACCTTCTTCCGGATTTTTTGAAATGGAATCGGATGTAGATCAGATCGCCAGTGAAATTCGGAAGGAAAATGAAGATGGGACAGCGCCTGTCCACGGATGCAAACAAATAAGGGAATTGTTATGACGAAAAAATTTGATATTTATTTTACAAGTGACAGCCATGGGAAGATTATGCCGGTGGATTATGCCAGTGGGGAGAGAAAGGCCTGCGGCCTTTTAAATCTGTCCGAACAGATCGAGAAAAGCGGGAATACCCTGGTTTTGGATGGGGGCGACAATCTGCAAGGAACTCCCTTTTTGACCTATTATCTGGAACATGCATCTTCTTTTTCCTTTCATCCTTGTGCGGAGGGATTCAATGCCTGCGGTTTGGATGCCTATACGCTTGGAAATCATGACTTTAATTTTGACTATGATGCGATTGCGGCTTTCGCAGGGGCTATGAAAGCGGATCTGATCTGTGCCAATGTCGAGGACCTGGGAGGAAAACTTTCCATCAAAAAATGGGAGATCCGGACACTGGAAAATGGTCTTCGGATCGGCCTGACCGGTGCGGTAACAGGTCATGTCAATGTCTGGGAGAAGAAGGAACACCTGAAAAAACTTCGGGTCACAGATCCCGTGTCGGCTTTGAAAGAGGCATTGGATGAGATGAAGGATCTCTGCGATGTCACGGTCTGCATTTATCATGGGGGTTATGAGGAAGCAATGGATGGGAGCCATAAGCTCTTGTCGGATTCGACCGAGAACCAGGCTTGCCGCATTGCCCGGGAGACTTCTTTCGATATTCTTTTGACCGGCCATCAGCATATGGCGTTGGAGGGCTTGGATCTCTATGGGACCTGGACCGTTCAGCCGCCGGCCAATGCGGAGAAATTCATTCATCTTTGCGGAGAAGTGGATGGGAAAGAAACTGTCTCTGTCACATCGAAGCTTCTGCCTGTGGGAGATCAGACCCGAAGGGATATTTATGAAAAGCTCTTTCCCCTGGAAGACCTGACCGAAGAATGGCTGGATCAGCCCATCGGCTCCTTTGAAGAGGAATTGACGCCGGAATCTAAACTGGACTGCGCTCTCTACGGCAGTAAGGTCGCACGCTTTTTCAATGCCGTGCAGTTTTCTTCCATCAATGGCCGGAGTGATAATATTCATGATGGTCAAAGCCATGGAGATCCTGGCAAGGGAGATGATCCTTCCAGGATCTATGCAGACATCTCTGCAGTAAGCCTTGGGAATCAGCCGATCGGATTTCCCAAGGAAGTCAGTATCCGCGATGTCTATACAGCTTATCCTTTTGCCAATAATACTGTGGTAAAAAGGATCAGCGGAGCGGATCTTAGGGAAGCTTTGGAACGCTGTGCGACATATCTTGATCTGGATTCGGAGGGCAGGCCCTATATTTCCGATGTCTTCATGAAACCCAAGGTCGAGCATTATAATTATGAC
>JAQXPG010000138.1 GCA_029100405.1 Lachnospiraceae bacterium
GCGTGAAGCCCCCCCTGAGATGAGATATCCCGTCCATTAAGGACATAAGATCCCTTGAAGAGTACAAGGTAGATAGGTCAGAGGTGGAAGTGCCGTAAGGCATGGAGCTGACTGTTACTAATCGATCGAAGGCTTGATCAAGAAGGTTTATAAGTGTAAGTTGGAAGATACGTCTTTTCTCAGGTGTTTCAATCCTAACGGATTGAAACTGGTCACGATTTCTTCGAAATCGTGACAGGTCATAACTCCTTCGGAGTCATGACAATCTATATGAAGTTTTGAAGGAACGATAAACCAAGAATTGGCCCGATGGTTCAGCTGGTTAGAACGCCGCCCTGTCACGGCGGAGGTCGAGGGTTCGAGTCCCTCTCGGGTCGTCTTATTGAATAATAAGAGCTTGGGATCTTAGCTCAGCTGGGAGAGCATCTGCCTTACAAGCAGAGGGTCATAGGTTCGAGCCCTATAGGTCCCATTTATTCAATAAGCCGATGTGGCTCAATTGGCAGAGCAGCTGATTTGTAATCAGCAGGTTATCGGTTCGAGTCCGATCATCGGCTTCATATGGTATGGGTGGTTTCCCGAGCGGCCAAAGGGGACAGACTGTAAATCTGCTGCTTTATGCTTCGGTGGTTCGAATCCACCACCACCCATTCGATAAACTTTCTGTTTATCACAAATTTCATATTGACGCGGGGTGGAGCAGTCTGGAAGCTCGTCGGGCTCATAACCCGAAGGTCACAGGTTCAAATCCTGTCCCCGCTACTGATCTGATTTGATTCAGATCGAAATGCCCAGATAGCTCAGTCGGTAGAGCAGCGGACTGAAAATCCGCGTGTCGCTGGTTCGATTCCGGCTCTGGGCATTTCTTTTTTTTTGCCTTTTTTTCAGACAAATGGCCATTATTGTACATTGCTTAGGATATTTGCTTCATATATTATAAAGTGGTTAAAAGGTGAAAGAAAACAAATGTTTTTTTAGGAGGAATAGAATGGCAATCAAAGATCTTTCCCATGCAGCAGAGCGTCAGGCATTTTCTGTTGCAATTGATGGATTTCTGAAGCATCTGAATAAAAAGGATGAAAACGGACGTACAGAGACCTATCTGAAACTTGTAGATGTAGCAGGTAAGTTCTGGGGCAAGGGTGCAAATAAGGAAAAGCTTGAGGCAGTCAAAAAATACATTTCCAATCCGGAAAACCGTTGGGTCAAGTTTATTAACCGTGTCATTGATGAGACGGATCCTCATTACGCAAAGACAATGCTCTTAAACCTCGGATATGAGGCATTTTTCCGTGGAACCAAGACCATTCGCGCCAATCGTGAGAAATATGACTGTAATATTCCCTGGTTGATCCTTTTTGATCCGACAGACGCCTGCAACATGCATTGTGTAGGATGCTGGTCCGGTACCTATGGCCGTAAGCACAATCTGACCTTCGAAGAGATGGATAAGATCGTAACGGAAGGTAAGGAACTTGGTGCATATCTCTATATGATGACCGGCGGTGAACCGATGGTTCGTAAGAACGACATCTTCAAGCTTGCAGAAAAGCATAGTGACTGTTTCTTCGGCCTCTATTCCAATTCGACCATGATCGATGAGGAGGTCTGCAAGAAGGTTCGTGATCTTGGTAATATCACCTTCATGCTTTCCATTGAGGGTACACCGGATACCAATGATGCCCGTCGTGGAAGCGGTCATTACGAAAAGGTCCTGAAGGCAATGGATCTTCTGAAGAAGTATGGAATTGTTTTCGGTACCTCGATCTGTTATACCAGCCAGAACATCGAAGCTGTCACCGACGAGAAGTTCATCCGCTTCATCGCAGATAAGGGCGCTCGTTTCGGTTTCTTCTTCCACTACATGCCGGTTGGTAAGAATGCTGTACCTTCTCTTATGCCGACACCTCAGCAGCGTAAGGAAATTATTGAAAGGATCCGCTACTTCCGTTCCGACAAGTGTGATATCGGATTCTTCCCGATGGACTTCCAGAACGATGGAGAGTACGTTGGAGGATGTATTGCCGGAGGCCGTAACTACTTCCATATCAATGCAAACGGTGATGCAGAGCCTTGTGTATTCATTCACTTCTCTGATACGAATATTCATGACAATAGCATCCTTGAGATGCTGCAGAGTCCGCTCTTCAAGAAGTATCATGAGGGCCAGCCTTTCAACCGGAATCAGCTTCGCCCTTGTCCGATGCTTGAGAATCCTGACCTTCTTCGTGAAATGGTCGATGAGACAGGCGCTCATGGTACCAATGCAGAGTCGGAAGAGACAGCAGATGAGCTTTGCTCCAAGTGTGATGATTACGCGAAGAACTGGGCTCCGGTAGCCGAGGAAATCTGGGCCAGCCAGAAGCATAGTCGTCCGGCCTATGAGAACTATACCAAGCTTCACAGAGAGCATCCGGAACTTGCTGCGTTCGAGAAACCGGCAGAAAGCCAGGCAGCAGGAAATCAGCAGTAATCTTTCATTCATAGATTCTAAAGATCATCAAAAAAGAGTGGCAAAA
>JAQXPG010000139.1 GCA_029100405.1 Lachnospiraceae bacterium
CCCCTGTATCAAGGGCGCAAGCGCCGCTTCGCGGAAACCCTTGACACAGGGCATCCAACCAGCTAGTTGGCAGTCAAGCAGAACAAGGATAGGGTGTGTAGCCGAGGCTACTACTTACCCACACAAACTGATGAAGCCTCTAATATATTGAGGTATATCGCTGAAACGGTTAACAGGTTTCATGCTCAGAGATTAATTGAAGAATTGCTTAAAAGTGGACTTGAGCCAGCACTGGAAGAGGTACTGAAATCATGAAAAATAATTTTTCTTATCTATCTGTTTAGAATATTACGGCTAGAATGTTATAATGAACTTTGAAGGCGGATGCCGGGCAATTCTTCAGCATCGGAGCTACAGCCGGAAGGACGGCATAGGCGGCAGCTGGAAATGCCAGTGGGCAAAGAAAACCTATCATTCGGTCTGCCATGATCCGGTCCTTACCAAGGATGCTGAGAAGGGGAAGTATCCGGCCTGCCCCGGTTTCTCCTTGAACGACCGTATCGTTCAGGATTTCTTCCGAACGGCCTGGAACAGCATCATTGATGGGGATCTGAAAAAGACCAGGCTGCAATGGACGGCCATTGCAAACGATGAGTACGCGACCGCCCTGCAGCATGTCCGGGCAAAGCAGATGCTAGAACTTACGAGTAGCAGAGAGGAGGCCAAGATCCAGATTGAAGTGCCGGAACTTACCAAGATGGTCCTTGATCGGATCGAGGTCGAAGATCCACGACATGCCGACGTGTACTTCCTCGATGGGACGGTGAAGAAGGTAACCCTCAAAAGCGAATTTGACTGGGAAGAATAAGGCTTCCCGGCACATATGGCTGAAAAAATGAAGCAATTCATAGTCCGCCTTTGTGTATTTCCTTAAGTGCACAGAGGCGGATTGTTTTATCTCTATTGCGTTCACGAAATAAAAATGATAAACTGTTCACGAACAATACAGAGGAAACGGACTTATTTTGCTCAAGGGAAGGAAAGATATAAATGGCGCTGACAACACAGGAATCGGATGTTCTGATCGCACTTACCAAGCAGCGTTTTTATTCCCAGCGTGAGATCGCCAACTACACCGGCCATGCGCTTGGAATGGTGAATAAGGCTGTGCGTGCACTGCAGGATGCTGGCTATGTGGAGACTACATCAGATTCTTATGGGGATTCGAGCTTTGTACTCACGGAGCAAGCGAAGGAACTTCTGAATGCCTATAAGCCAAAGAACGCGATCATTCTGGCAGCCGGATTCGGGATGAGAATGGTGCCAATCAACCTTGAGACTCCGAAGGCCCTTCTTACCGTAAATGGAGAGCGGCTGATCGAGCGGCAGATCAAGCAGTTAAATGCAGTTGGCATCACTGGTTCGAACATCCATATCGTAGTCGGATTTATGAAAGAGAAGTTCGAGTACCTCATGGATAAATACGGTGTGGACCTGATCGTCAATTCAGACTATGCGAGTCGAAACAATATTTCTTCTCTGGTGCTGGCTTCGAAGTATCTCAAGAACTCCTATATCATTCCTTCCGATGTCTGGTGTGACCAGAATCCATTCAGCGCAGAAGAATTATATAGCTGGTACATGGTAAGCGATGAAATCGATGATGATTCCGATGTGAGAGTCAATCGAAAAAATGAACTGGTTCGTGTCGGGAATGGTGCAGGGAACGCGATGGTCGGAATCGCTTATCTTTGTGGTGAGACTGCGGGAATTGTAAGGAACCGCTTAAAGAGTTTTTCAAAAGAGGAGCAGTATGTCGGATCTTTCTGGGAAGAAACTCTTTATGGCAGAACTGAAGATGGCGAGACACCCGACCGGATGATCGTTCAGGCAAAGGTTGTCCACAGTTCGGATGTGGTAGAGATCAATACATATGAGCAGCTCAGGGATCTCGACGAGGAGAGCTCCGAACTTCAGTCCGATGCGATAGACACGATCAGCACTGTATTCAAGTGCGATAAGAGCGACATTACCGACATCACTGTCCTGAAGAAGGGCATGACCAACCGATCTTTCCTGTTTGAAGTTCCGACATCTGAAGATAAGAAGGGTGGCACAGATAAGGCAAAATTTATCATGCGTATTCCGGGTGAGGGAACGGACAAGCTGATCAACCGGGCGCACGAGGCGGATGTTTATAAGGCTATCAGCGGCAAAGGACTCTGCGACGATCCAGTCTATATGAATCCAAAGAACGGGTATAAGATCACGAAGTTCCTCGATGGCGTGAGAAACTGTGATCCGGAAGACGATCATGACCTGATCAGGGCGATGGACAAGCTACGTGCTTTTCATGATATGAAACTTCAGGTCGGCCATTCCTTCGATATCTTCGGACAGATCAAATTCTATCAGAGTCTGTGGGATGGCGCTGCATCCATGTACGGGGATTATGAGAGGACTACAGAAAATGTTGTCAAGCTGAAAGACTTCATTGATATGCAGAAGAAAGATTGGTGCCTGACGCACATCGATGCAGTTCCGGATAACTTCTTATTCTATAAAGAGCCGGGATCGGATGAAGAAAAACTTCAGCTTACTGACTGGGAATATGCCGGAATGCAGGACCCGGATGTGGATATCGCCATGTTCTGCATCTACAGTCTGTATGACAAGGAGCAGGTGGATCACTTGATTGATATCTACTTCAAGAATGAATGCCCGGAAGATGTGAGGACGAAAATCTATTGCTATATTGCATCCTGCGGACTCCTGTGGTCGAACTGGTGCGAGTACAAGGCGCATCTTGGCGTGGAGTTTGGTGAATACAGTCTCCGGCAGTATCGGTTTGCAAAAGACTATTACCGGTATGCGGCAGAGCGGATGTAATAAGGAATACGAGGATAAGAAGTAATGTATAAGGTAGATAATGCCGTTATCATGGCGGCTGGAACAAGTTCAAGATTTGCACCGCTCTCCTATGAGAAGCCGAAGGGGTTGATCACGGTAAAAGGTGAGGTGCTGATCGAACGGCAGATCAGCCAGTTGAAGGATGCTGGAATCAATGAAATTTATGTGGTGACCGGTTACAAGGCAAAAGAGTTCCAGTACCTTGCGGATAAGTTCGGCGTGAAACTCGTCCATAACCCTTATTACGATACCCGGAACAACAATGCGAGCATCAAGGCTGTAGAAAATATCATGTCAAATACTTACGTCTGTTCGGCAGATAATTATTTCAACCGGAATCCTTTTGAATCGGAAGTGGATTGTGCTTACTATGCGGCGGTTTATAGCGATGGTCCGACCGATGAGTGGTGCATGGAAACGGATGAGGACGACTTTATCACATCTGTGACCGTAGGCGGGAGTGATGCCTGGTACATGCTGGGACATACATTCTGGGATGAAAAATTCTCCAATACATTTAAAAAGATATTGGATGAAGTCTATGATAAGCCGGAAACCGCAGATAAGCTCTGGGAAAGCATCTATATGGAGCATCTCGATCAGCTTCATATGAAGATGCGGAAATACCCGGATGATTTTATCTTTGAATACGATACGCTAGATGAACTGCGAACGTTCGATACATCCTATGTGAATGATACGAGATCAGCCATTCTGAAAGCGGTAGCCAGGCAACTGGAAGTAGAAGAGAAGGACCTCAAGCACATTACCTGTCTCAAAGACACAAAGACAACCGAAGCAATTGGTTTTACATTTGATGCGTGTGGTTGTCATCACACATATCTGTACGATGGTGGATTAAAGGAATGAGGGGAAGATACCCCCTTCTTTTATAAGAACAGTCAGGTTAGCTATACCCTTGATGTTCACCGAATTCAAAGAACGGCTTAATCGTGAACATTAAGGCGCTGAAAGGACAAAACTATGAGCAACAACAAAACAAGCCCTAAGGGGCAGACAAAGGGACAGATCGATTGGGTGATAACGCTCGTTCCCTTGATCATCATCGTATTCCTGGCAATTCTCTTCTTTGTATTTCCGGAGCAGTCGAATACAGTAGTAGGCCAGATCAGATACGTATTCGGTGATACGTTTGGCGTTTATTATCTGATTATCGGCCTGGGAATTCTTCTGGTATCGATCTATCTGGCAGCATCGAAGTACGGCAACATTGTTCTCGGTGGGCAGAATGAGAAGCCGAAGTATTCCTTCTGGGTATGGGGCTCGATGATGTTCACCTGCGGGCTTGCTGCCGATATCCTGTTTTATTCCTTTGCGGAATGGGTAATGTATGCTGCAGATCCGCATATCAAAGAACTCGGATCAGTTCAGGAATGGGCCGGAGTATTCCCGCTTTTCCATTGGTCCTTTATCCCGTGGGCGTTCTATCTGGTGCTTGCTGTTGCATTCGGATTTATGCTTCATGTTCGGAAGCGGAACCGCCAGAAGTTTTCAGAAGCCTGCCGCCCGGTTCTCGGAAAGCACACCGATGGATGGGCTGGGAGAATTATCGATCTGCTTGCAGTATTTGCACTTCTTGCCGGAACAGCCACGACATTCTCTGTGGCGACACCTCTGATGGCAGCGGCGATTGAAGCACTGTTCGGAATCACAGTCAACAGGACGGTTGTGACAATCATCATTCTGATCATCACCTGTGTAATCTACACATACAGTCTTCTGCATGGCATTAAGGGAATCAGCCATCTGGCAAATGCCTGCATGTACCTGTTCTTTGGCCTCCTGATTTTCGTTCTGCTCTTTGGCGGCGAGACGAAGTATATACTCGAGACAGGGCTGGAATCGTTCGGCCGGATGATCAATCATTTCGTAGATCTGGCTACCTTTACCGATCCGCTGCGCACCTCACATTTCCCGCAGAACTGGACGATATATTACTGGGCCTACTGGATGGTTTGGAGTATTGCGGCACCGTTCTTCATCGGACAGATTTCCAAGGGACGTACGATCCGGCAGACGATCTGCGGCGGCTATATCTTCGGAGTTGGAAGTACCTGCGTGAGCTTCATTGTCCTTGGCAACTACTCGATGGGAAAGCAGATGTCCGGTGCGGCAGATCTCATTGCACAGTACCAGGTAGGAGCGAACACCTATGATCTGATTATCTCCATGATTAAGACCATGCCGCTGGTTCCGGTTGTTCTGATCTGGCTGATCTGCACAATGGTTGTTTTCTACGCTACGAGTTTTGATTCCATCGCATTGATTGGAAGCTGCTACAGCTATAAGAAACTCGAAGAAGGCCAGCAGCCATCCAAAAAGATTGAATTCATGTGGTGCATACTGCTGATCATCCTTCCGATTGCATTGTTGTTTAGTGATAGCTCGATGAGCAACATCCAGAGTGTGAGTATCATTGCGGCGTTCCCAATAGGAATCGTGATGATCCTGATTGTGGTCAGCCTGTTTAAAGAACTGAAAAATTTTACGTCAGAGAAGGATAAGGCGAAGGCCGCTGACAGCGACAAAAAATAAACTCTATGAAAGGCTTCGGTGTGGTAATCTGGATTATGCAGGTTACCGCACTTTGCTGTATAAAAATGAGTTTCGGTGATACCACTAAAACTGCCGGAGCTTTCTTAACAGAAAGGAAAAGAAGAACATGTCAACGTTGAAAAGAGAGATCGTCGAAGCGGATATTCCGTGCATTCATGAACTCGTAAGGAAGGCCTCCAAAAATCAAAATGGGGGGCACTGCGGGAGGTACATTTAATCCCAATAAGCCGGTAGGCAGTCTGAACTATGATTCGGACGCAGCAATTACAGATATTGAGCGTCTTGGCGGCATGACTAATCATTCTTACAAGGTAACCCTGTCCGATGGAACAGAACTTCTGGTGCGTATTCCCGGTGAAGGAACAGAAGAAATGATCAGCCGCGCTGATGAGCGTAAATCTACAGAGCTTCCATGCCGCCTGCATATCGATTCGGAATAGTACTGGTTCGGCGATGATGGCACAAAGGTCATGCAGTTTATTCATAATCCGAAGCCAATGACGGAAGCGGTAATGAGAGAATCGGGCAATATCGCACAGGCTGTGAAGATCTTCAAAACGCTGCATACCTGTGGAGAAGATACCGGGGTCCGGTTTGAAGTATTTGAGATGGCGGCGCTTTATGAAAATATCATCCGTGAGAATAACGTAAAACTCTACGATGACTACGAAGACGTGAAAAAACAGTTTTCGATATCAAGTCCGCTGTGGAAGTCGCTGACCCGGAAGCAAAGACCAGAAGGGTGCCATGCCACAACGATTCCCTCATTGGCAACTGGGTTCTCGATGAGAATGATCGCCTGTATCTTATCGACTGGGAATATTCGGGTATGAATGAGCCGATGTGGGATCTGTGTTGCCTTTCCATCGAGTGTGATTATACAGAAGAAAATGACGATGAGCTACTAAAGGATTATTACGGAACCCCGGCTTCTACGACGCAGAAGAAACTCTTCATAGCATCAAAACTCTATGTAGATTATCTGTGGACGCTGTGGGGATTGACCCGTGTTCCTTTTGATGGTCAGTTCATGCAGGATTACGCAGATGCCCGGTATAAGAGGC
Organism: Lachnospiraceae bacterium; assembly: GCA_029100405.1. Lineage (GTDB taxonomy): Bacteria > Bacillota > Clostridia > Lachnospirales > Lachnospiraceae > Lachnocurva. The sequence goes on from JAQXPG010000139.1 coordinate 6,492, forward strand.
TTCTCTCAAACATTGATGCGTACAGAAAAATTGAGGGAGGTGAGGCCTGATGCTATGCGGAATTCTTGCGGGCCTCACGTGGGCGATTGATACCGTAATTCTTGGAGTGGCGCTCTCGATGACGCCATTTGTATCTACGACGCAGGCAGCGTTTCTGGCACCGTTTGTCAGTACGTTTATTCACGATCTGTTTGCCGCCTTGACGGCGACTGTCTTTAATGGCGTTCGGGGAAAATTGCCGGATGTATGGCGGGCGCTCAAAACAAAATCCGGCAGAGGGATTGTGATCGCCGCAGTCATTGGTGTTCCGGTCGGTATGACGGGCTATGTGATGGCGGTTAACTATATGGGCGCATCGGTCGGTGCCGTTGCTACAGCAATTTTCCCGGCCATCGGTGCGGTTCTTGCTGTGATCTTCTTAAAGGAAAAGATGCAGTGGTACAGATGGATTTTCCTTTTGGCTACACTTCTTGGCGTGTACGGGCTCAGTTATAGTCCGGATATGGAAATCAAGAATTTCGGACTTGGTGTTCTTGGCGCTGCGATGTGTGCCATCGGATGGAAAATGGAAATAAGATATATCCACGTAATGATGTTCCGGATATATCTGGGGTAATGAGTGAGATCAATAAGACACATGTCTTCTCTCAAAAGATGTTTGATAAATTCTGTGGATATATTAAGGCGTAAGAGGCCGATAAAGACCCTGTAAGTAATATCCTGAAAAGATACGAATATTCAATCACACCCACAGGAAAGAATTATGTATCGTATAAACTGATGCGTAAATGGAACAAGATGTACCCTCTTGAAAAAGTCGAAGCAATGATAGGCGAGAAGCCGAAGAGCAGACCAATGATGATTCTGACGGCGGGAGATTGAAAGCACTAAAGAGAAATTCAATTTTTGCCGATAAAGATAGGTAGATGATAAAAAAGACAAATAGGTCATAAAATTTTTTTAATATTTTTACTATTTTTATTATGGACGAAAATAAAATTAAGACATTAATTGAACAACTGGACGGCCTCATCGAGTTAGGTGAGAGGGCACTGAAAGAGGATTATCACAAGAATTCCAAACCGGACGTTACCATACCTGATTTTATCTCTGGCGATATCAATAATGAGTGGCTGGCTAAGTCCAAAATATACTGCAAAAGGTACATTTCGGATTTTCCCTTACAAGATGAAATGCTAGAGCTTATTGATGAGCAGAATGCAATCCCGGTCCGTGCGAAGAAGCTGCTTGCCGATCTTAAGACGTTAAAGGATGATAAGGAGTATTGGGAAAGTAAGGCTGTGAATCAGGAGAACGACGATAAAGCAAATAACACTCCTAAGCCTCACAAGATCTTTATCTCCCACAACACTGTGGACAAAGACTATGCGGAAGCATTTGTTGGCTTGCTTGAGGATTTGGGGCTTTATCAGGATGAGATAATCTGCTCATCAGTACCGCCATATTGCATTCCTTTGGATAATAAGGTCTTTGATTGGCTGGCTAATGAATTTCAGAAGAGCGATCTTCACATGATCTTTTTACTCTCAAAGAATTATTATGGCAGTCCTGCAAGTCTTAACGAAATGGGTGCAGCCTGGGCAATTAAGCACAAATGGACAGGAATCCTACTTCCGGGATTCGGATTTGATGAAGTTAAAGGCTGTATTGATAAAACACAGGTTAGCATAAAGCTCGATGATCCAGATGTGAATACCCTGGAATTTAGGTTAAGCGAGTTGAAGGATAACCTGATAAAAGAATTCGATCTTCGCGATATGCCTGAACCTGTTTGGAAAAGAAAACGTGATGATTTTCTCGATAAAGTGAAGAAAATCACAGAGGAGAGGGCAAAGGCAGCAGAACAAGGAAATTCAGACAAAAAGACAGAAGAGAAAACAGGCAACAGCCAAACGGTTTCTATTTCTAAAGAAGCCGCCATTATGCTTGTTTACGTAGCCGCCGTTGATAATTCGGATATTATGATCCTTCCAATGATGGGAGGATCGGTAATTCAAGGTGGAAATTATACATTTAACCAGAGAGGCAATATGCGTGATGAAGCGACATGGGAATCTGCTGTTGAGGAATTGTATAATTACGGCCTGATCAGAAGAACAGGGAAACGGGATAGGATCTATCAATTAACCAGGGCTGGTTTTGAAGCGGCAGATAAGATAAAGGCCGAGAATAATATTGATACTAGCAAGAATCCAGCGGAGTATCTGGATTAAAAAACTTCAGTTCCGGTCTATGAATGATCTTGGTCATCTGTTATAATAGAAAAAGTTTGAACATCACACAGGGCTGGCAACAGATCCCTGATGATGACATCGATTCTTAGTCAAAAGTATCTCACGATGTTTTCGCACGGAGATTGAGACGGATGGTCACAGGTCGCAAGGGAACGGGTTCCAAACTCTGCACAAGAAGAGCAGAAGAGAGACCCGCATGGAGAAGCGCACTCATAATGTGGTCATCGATAAAGTTTTCAAGATTTTTCAATCGTTCTTCGACGGGCGTTCTTTCCAACGGCTTAAAAATTCATAGGGTAGTAAATACCTGGACACAGACGGACACTGTGGTCATCTCAGAACTTGTGTCCTTCAGCTGATAAAAAATGTGAAAATCGGTATCAGTTGGGGCATTGTTCACAGCCGGAGACGGAAAAAAACTGATCGAGTTTCTTCCTAATATAGATAGTACGTTATTTGTCATGTTCCGTTTACCTCTCGGGGGAGATAAGCGCAGAAGAGAATTGCCACATTAACCAGTGACCCCGATGGCCTGAACTGAATGCAGATCTGGTAAATATCAGTTAAAGCCCATACGTCCACAGATAACCACAGGAGCTGCTGCCTTAAGATCGGTTCATATGTGATCATTCAGAAGATCATCGATGAGTATAAACTGCAGCCAATGATCACAAAAAAGCTCGGTAAAGATGCAGGACTTCTGTTTGACCTTGTGGCTTATCTTATCATAG
>JAQXPG010000140.1 GCA_029100405.1 Lachnospiraceae bacterium
AATGAAGACGAGTTCGAGGATGAGGACTCCGACGAGAGCATGGACTAAGGCTTGACACGATAATCAGAGGAAATAGAAATCCCATGGGATCATTGCGTTATCTCATGGGATTTTTTTGTGAATGAAAGGGCATGAAATGAAGAAAGGACAACTTGTAACCGTCATCGCAGAGGGACTCAAATTCCCCAATCGGGCGATCTGCCGGGTCGTAGAGGGAACAGAGCCGGAGGATTATGGCAAGTTGATCCGGGTGAAGAATGCGATCCCCGGTCAGACCCTTTTGGTCCGCATTGCCAAGATGCGGCATGGAAATCCGGAGGCTTCGATCGTCGAGGTTCTAAAGCAGGGGACAGAGGAGTATCCCTTCACGGATGCAAAAAATGTCTGTCAGGCCTATCCTGCCTGCGGCGGCTGCATGTATCAGACCCTTCCCTATGAGAAACAATTGAAATTGAAAGAAGGCATGCTGATGGATCTCTTCGCCCCGGTTCTTGGAGAAGACCGCTTTCAGAAGCTTTTCGAAGGCATCCTGCCGAGCCCCGATCAGACGGAATACCGGAACAAGATGGAGTTCTCCTTTGGGGACAGCGTAAAGGATGGCCCTTTGGAACTTGGCATGCATAAGAGGGGCAGTTTCTATGACATTGTCGATGCTTCTGATTGCCGGATCGTAGACAGTGATTTCCGCCAGGCCCTGCAGCTGACCCGGGATTATTTCCGAAAGACGGGACTTCCTTTCTTCCATCGAAACAGCCATGAGGGCTATCTCCGTCATCTTCTGGTGCGGAAAGCTGCAAAAACCGGCCAGATCCTGATCGATCTCGTTACGACCAGCCAGATCGCGGAAGGGGAAGAGGCCCTTCTGACCGGTTGGAAAGACCTCCTTATACAGGCTTCCTGGGCCGGCAGTCTGACCGGGATCCTGCACACGAAAAACGACCGGATTTCCGATGTGGTCATTGATGAGGGGACTGACGTCTTATACGGACAGGGCTATTTCGAAGAAGAACTGCTTGGTCTGCATTTCAAGATCACGCCCTTCTCCTTCTTCCAGACCAATTCCCGCGGGGCAGAGGAGCTCTACCGCCTGGCCAGGACCTATATCCTGCATGGCGCTGGTAAGGGGGAAGCCGGTCAAGATGACACTCTTGAAAAGCAGGTCACTGCAGGAGCGGATGCGCCGGGACCTATGGACCGGGCCGACACTCTCGAAAAGCAGGTAACTGCAGGTCCGGATGTGTCGGGACCTATAGACCGGGCCGACGCTCTCACAGCTCCGGCGAAAAATGCAGACCAGGTGGATGCGCTTACCAATAAGACGGTCTATGACCTTTACAGCGGAACCGGAACCATCGCCCAGATCCTGTCTCCCAGCGCCGGAAAGGTCGTCGGCGTTGAGATCGTCCCGGAGGCAGTGGAGGCGGCAAAGGCCAATGCCAGGGAAAATGGCATCGAAAACTGCCGTTTCCTCTGCGGAGACGTCCTGAAAGTCCTGGACTCGATCGAAGAAAAACCGGATATGATCGTCCTGGATCCGCCCAGGGATGGCGTTCATCCCAAGGCTCTGACGAAGATCCTGGATTATGGCGTGGAGGAGATCCTCTATATCTCCTGCAAGCCGACCAGTCTGGTCAGAGATCTTCCGGTCATGGAAGAGGCCGGCTATCATCCGGTTCGGATGGCAGCAGTTGATCTCTTTCCTTCGACGCCGAATGTAGAAACGCTTGTCTTGTTATCTAAGGGTGAGGGTGAATAACGGTATGAACCAGAGGTAGAAGTTTCAGATAAGAACCAGCGTTGAAATTGGGAGCTACTGGTGCCTGGAAGTTACTGATGCCTGGAAGTTACTGGTGTCTGGGAGTTATTGGTGCCTGGAAGTTATTGATGCTTGGAAGTTACCGGTGTCTGGAATTTGCCGGTGCTTGGAATTTACTGGTGTCTGGAAGTTGCGTGTGCCTGGATCCGGTATTCTGGCTCTGTCCATGGAGCAAATATCATCCTATGGATTCATTTTCAAAAATACGATAGTACAAGTCCAGAAATCTGTGGATTTTGTCGTCATTTATCGTAATACAGAAACAATCTAAAAATCCGATAGTGAATGCAGGTATTCACTATCGGATTTTGAATAAAGGGCTTGTCATACGATATTCGAGCCTGATAGAGCCATGTTTGGGATTTGAGACTATCGGTTCTGGAAAAAAGGGCTTGTCATACGATATTCGATGCCTGATAGAGCCATGTATGGAATTGAGACTATCGGATTTTGAAAAAAGGGCTTGTCATACGATATTTGATTCCTGCAAGAGGCTTGTAGCGGCTGGCTGTTCAATCATTATGGTCCTGCACCGGCATTTACGGAAAAGCTGTAACTCTTTTGGAGAGGAGTAGAAGGAAAAGAGAATCTTTTTTCCGCATAAATCAAATCATTGAAGGAAGAACCCCGGGCTTGTAAAATGGAGTCAGAATTCCATGTTAAGGAGACGAAGCATATGGACCTTTTTGAATATGCAGCCACAAACCGGAAAGAAAATGAAGCTCCCCTTGCCGCCAGAATGCGTCCACAGACGCTGGACGAAGTGGTTGGCCAGGAGGACATCATCGGGAAAGACAAGCTCCTCTATC
>JAQXPG010000141.1 GCA_029100405.1 Lachnospiraceae bacterium
GAAATCTTCACATTGGAGGAACTGGTCAAGGAGTTCGATTATCACAGAATTAATAAGTCCCCGGCTGTTTTTGATTATGGCAAGCTGAAATGGATGAACGGCGAGTATATCCGGAAGATGTCAAAGGAAGCTTTCCTGAAAAAGGCCCTTCCCTATATCCATGAGGCAGTCGGTGATTCTTTTGACGATGAGAAGATTGCCGAGATGGTTCAGGGCAGGATCGAGACCTTCCCGGAGATCGAGGACCATATCGATTTCCTGAAGGAGGTACCGGATTACGATGTCTCCATGTATGCCCACAAGAAAATGAAGACCACACCGGAGCTTTCTCTGGAGGTCTTAAAGACGGTGCTTCCGCTTCTGGAATCCACAGAGGATTATTCCAATGATGCTCTTTTTGAAGAACTCAAGGCTTTCGCTGGAGAGCATGGCTGGAAGAACGGTCAGGTCATGTGGCCGATCCGGACCGCCCTTTCCGGAAAGCAGAGCACCCCTGGCGGTGCTACCCAGCTTCTGGAACTCCTGGGCAAGGAGAGAAGCCTGGAGCGGATCCAGAATGCTATAGATAAGCTGGAGAAGGAAATCTAACATCCAGACGCCACGAGAGTAGGTCTCGGACGAATTTGCAAGCCGATGTAACTTCCAAACGATCGACCGAGAAAAGCGATCAGCCCGAGGACTGTCTGAGCTGCGAAGCAGCGAGTTCCGCAGGGCCGCTTTTCGACAGGAGAGCGTTCGATGAAGTTACACGGCGAAGTAACCCTGAGGACGAGACCTACCCTCGGGGCGGCTGTTTTCGAGAGTAGAACAGCGGATTCGAAGGGGAATCGAATCCGTGAAAATGAGTTATGAAAAAACAGGATCCGGCTGGGAAACAGGATCCGAACGTAAGAAGAGAGATAGGAAGAGAGCAAAGTATGCATCTTGATGCCCTTCAGACCCGGGCTGTCACCCGGGGAGACGGACCCTGTCTCATATTGGCCGGACCCGGCGCCGGAAAGACGACGGTACTGACCGAACGCATTTTGTATTTAATCAGGGAAGCAGGTATTCCGGAGGAGCAGATCCTTGTGATCACATTCACAAGGGATGCTGCTATGGAAATGAAGACCCGCTTCCTTCAAAAGTCTGGGAAAACGGGACAAAGGGTTTCTTTTGGAACCTTTCATTCCGTTTTCTTTTTTATTTTAAGGACATCTCTCGGCTATCGGCAGAAGGATCTTCTGACCGGGTCAGGACGGCGGGCAATCTTAAAAGCAAGTCTGATCGAAGCCGGCCTTCCTTTCCTGGAAGATGTCGAAGAGGATCCCAAGGTCTGGCAGGAACTCAGCCGCTTTGCCTGCAGAGGTCTGCCCCTGGATCAGTATAAGCCCAAGTTTTTTCCGGAGGATTTTAGAAGGGTCATAGGACTCTATCAGGAGAAAAAGGAAGAAAGCCGGCTTTTGGATTTTGACGACCTCATGGGAAAAACCAGGGACCTCTTTTTGAATCGACCGGATCTGTTAAAACAGTGGAGGAAGCGCTATCCATACATTTTGGTGGATGAAGTGCAGGATATGAATCCCATTCAGTTTGAGATCCTGGCCCTCTTGTCCGGTCCGACCAATCATATCTTTGCGGTCGGAGATGACGATCAGTCCATCTATGGTTTTCGAAACGCTTCTCCAAAACTGATGCTTCGCTTCCCGGATATTTATCCGCAGTGTGAAATCTTAAAGATGACGCGAAATTATCGGTCGGCAAAGGCCATTGTCTCGGCTTCGGATCGTTTGATCCAATGGAATAAAGAACGCTATCCCAAGGAGGCCCTTGCCGTGTCAGAAGAAGAGGGGCAGATCTTCTATCTTTTTTCTGCATCTTTTGAGGAAGAGGCAAAGAAGATCCTTTCTCTGATCCAGCAGGACCTGAAAGGGGAAGGGCGGATCGGTATCCTTTTTCGGAACCGCTTTCATGCCGATGCCATTCGTCAGGAACTGGCGCTGAATAAGATCCCCTTTTCTTATCCGGAAGAGAAGAAGAACCCTTATGGTCATCCCATTTTCCGGGATATGGAAGCTTATCTTCATCTGGCGGATGGAAAAAGGACGAGGGAGGATTTCCTTCGGGTCATCAACCGGCCCCTTCGTTATCTGCCGAGAACAATCTTTTCGGAGGATGGTTTAAGTGATGAGGAACTTCTGAACCGAGCCAGGTCTTATGGAGGCGGCAGGACTTCCTGTTCGGATGTCTATGCCGTAAGACAAAAATCGGAACGACTGTATCAAATCCTTCTGGCTTTCCTTTCAGATCTGCATTTCATTCGGACGCTTCCGCCTTATGCTGCGGTGAATTATATCTTGAAAGGGTGCGGTTATGAAGCTTTCTGCAGAGAGACTGAGAAAAACTCTGAGGGAGGCATATTAAGCCGGGAAAGGGAGGATGTTAAAGATTCCGGACGAGATGGAGAGAGAAAAAGAAGATCGTCATGGGAAAACGATCGAGATCTCATTCTCCGCCTGGCTCATAAGGAGAAGTCTATTCGGGGCCTGGCGGATCGGATCCGGGACCTCTATCTGGATTGGGAGCGGGAGAATGAAGGTTTTAAAGGAAAACAAAAAGAGACAGAAGGATCTCTTAGAAGAGGAAAAGAAATTCGAACCGGAGAGGAGGGAGAGGATCCGAATCGATCGAATCTGAGAGACCGGATCTCGCTTCATACCTTCCATAGTTCTAAGGGGCTGGAATTCGATACGGTCTATATTTTGAACTTAATCGAGGGAGCGGTGCCGTCGGCTAAGGCGGTGACAGAGGAGGAGATGGAAGAGGAACGCCGCATGTTCTATGTGGCTATGACAAGGGCCAAGACCAAACTGGTCTTGTCGACGGCGGTTTTGGACAATAAAAAATTAAGAACGCCTTCCCGTTTCTTACGGGAAATGCGTTCTTCTCCTGATCACAATTGTTCCTGAATCTCGTCAAAACGTTTGCTGACGCGGTCATATTCCTCGTCGGTTTCGATATTGCCGAGATAGGGCTCCTTCTTCTCATCCTCATAATAGCGGTAAATGTAGACCTGATCCTGCATGGGCTGGCCCTTGTCATCGATGGGTAGGAGGACGATGTAAAACTGGTCGCCGACGTCGAAGATCGTCAGAGCCTGGCAGTCCATTTCACTTCCGTCGTCCAGTTCGATGGTCACGGTAAGATCCGACAGATCGGTCTGTGTGTCGAGAGAAATTCCCTTATGTGCGCTCATATTTGGATCCTTTCTGTTTACATGATGGTTCCCTTACAATAGCTGATATTTTATGGAAAATCAATGCCTGTCTGTAAAAGGAAAGCCCATTTTTCTTTCTCCTATGCTAAAATAAATAAAATGTCCGATTTTCATGCAAGGGGCAATCATAAATATTGCATGGAATATCCAATTTAGGAAAAATTGACACGGAGCTTCAGACGAGACCATTACCGGTAGAAGAAAGGCAGCAAAGAAGGCTATGTATCAGGTGGAAAGAGAAAAAGAAAATGAGGGGAAGCATATTGTGGAAAGACAGAGCGGGGAGACTTTTTCCCTTCATGTGACGGTCGGCGATTTCCGACAGTTTGGCTGTATCTTAAGAGGGAAAAAGGCAGTTTTTACCTTTGAAGCCAAAAAGACAGGTTCCCTTGTCCTCTACGATAAAAAAACCGGGGAGTTTTTGACTGAGATTCCCGCTGATATGGCTTACAGGATCGGAAAGGTTTTTTCTTTGTCAATCAGCGGTCCGGATTGGAGCAGGATCTCTTATCTCCTTCGTGTGGATGGAGATCTCATACCGGATCCATACGCCAGGATCATTGTCGGGAGAGAGAAATGGAATGATCCCAGCCGTTATGAAAAGGAATATCAAATTCGCTGCTGCCCGATTCTAAGAAAGTTTTCCTGGAAGGGCCAGGAAAAATCCGGACCGATTCCCGCCAAGGATGCGATTCTTTTACGGCTTCATATGCGTGGATTTACTATGCAGACCAACCTGTCCGAAGAAAAAAGAGGAAATTTTCGTGGACTTATGGCAAAACTTCCTGCTTTAAAGGCTTATGGAATTACCATGCTGGAATTCCAGCCTCTCTATGATTTTGAAGAGATCCATTATGAGTTCAAGGAAAAAGTGGGCTCCAACCGGCAGAAAACCAGAAAGGCAGGGAAACCGATCGGGGTCAATTACTGGGGCTATGGAGAAGCTCAGTATTTTGCACCAAAAGCTTCGTATTTTAGTGATCACAGAGACCGGAAAGCTTCTGAGGCAGAAAGAAGAGATACACCGGATCTTCATATGAAGGAGATGGTTCGGGCCATTCATCAAAATGGCATGAAAATTATTATGGAGATGAACCTGACGCCTCCCTATATGAAAGAGGAATTCGTCTTGTCCTGCCTGCGCTTCTGGGCAGAGGAATATCATATCGACGGTTTTCGTTTGATCGGGATCGGTTATCCTTTTCGGGCGATTGCGGAAGATCCCTTCTTGTCCAATGTGATGATCCTGTCGGATCAGATTCCGGAGGACCTTCTGAATCAGGAGGATAAGGATTACCGGCATTTCTACATTCAGGATGACTCCTTCCTCTATCCGGTCAGAAGACTGCAGAATCATATGGAGGGCAGTTTACCGGAATTCGCTAATATGATGCGGCGCCAGAATCAATCCTATGGCTTTGTGAATGCCGTTGCATCTACATTTGGTTTCACACTGATGGATGCCTATTCTTACAGTGAGAAACACAATGAAGCAAATGGCGAAGAAAACCGGGACGGATTGAATGTGAATTTCAGCCATAATTATGGTGTCGAAGGGCCAACGAACAGCAGCAATGTCCTGAACCTGAGACTGCAGCATATCAGGACAGCCTTATCCTATGCGATCCTCTCTCAGGGGATCCCCATGATCCAGGCAGGGGACAGCTGGGGCAACAGTCAATCAGGCAATAACAATGCTTATTGTCAGGACAATGAGATCGGCTGGGTCACCTGGTCCGGGAAGAAAATTTACCGGGATCTGCATCAATATATAAAAAGGATCATTGATTTTCGAAGGGCACATCCCATTCTTTCTAAGGAAAGTCCCATGCAGATGTCGGATTATCGCCATCTGGGTCTGCCGGATCTCTCCTATCATGGCAGAGAACCCTGGACGCCATGGCTGTCGAATGACAGGAAGTCCCTGGGAATCCTCTATTTCGGATCCTATGGTCCCTTCGGTCAGGAGGAAGATGTCTATCTGGCCTTTAACTTCTATTTCGATGAGGAGGAACTGGCTCTGCCGACCCTGCCTCGGAATGGTCAGTGGTTCTATGTGACCAATACCGGGCGGGCAGACTGGGTAGAGGAGCCCTTACTTCTCGAGGATCAGACAAAGGTCCGGGTTGGCGGAGGAAGCCTGACCATTCTGATCGGTCGGGAAGAGGAGCTTTCGAATCCCGAAGAAAAGAAATAAGAAAAGAAATATAGATATAGAAATAAAGAAATATAGAAATAAAAAATGATGAAAGCTTTGGTAACAAAAAAATGACAGAAACAGAATCAATGGATCAAAAAAGAAAGTATATGGGAGCAGGGATCAAAGAGGAGCTTTCGGAGGGACAGAGTCACAAGGACTCTCCCAGAGCTTCGGATTTTGATCATAAGATCACCTGGAAGAAATTCAAGGGCCATTTAAAAACAATTCTTCACCACAAACACCTGGTACGACAGGCCTGTTTTAAGGCCGGCCTTTACAAGCAGGGACTGCTTCACGACATGTCCAAATTCTCGCCGACAGAATTCTGGGTCGGCTGCAGATACTATCAGGGTTATCGGAGTCCCAATAACGCGGAACGGGAAGACAAGGGATATTCAACTGCCTGGCTCCATCATAAGGGAAGGAATAAACATCATCTGGAATACTGGATCGACTATAATCTGGAGAAGGACGGACCTCCCCTGGTCGGTATGCGGATGCCGGAGAAATACGTTGTGGAAATGTTCTGTGATCGTCTCAGCGCTTCGAAAACCTATCTCAAAGACAAGTATACCGATCGAAGCGCCTATGACTATTACAAAAAAGGCCGGGCTCATTATCTATTGCATCCATCTTCCGAAGCCCTTCTGGAAAAGCTCCTTTCTATGTGTGCCGAGAAAGGGGAGGATGCAACCTTCCTTTATATCCGAAAAGAAGTTCTGCATAATTTGAAATAAAGTCAAGTGACACTCATGTATGTCATTTATGTTCACGCGTGGAATTCCACCACAGACCACAGGTAACATTCTATGCAGCTTACACCTTCACATAGTGCTGGCGGTTGACTTCACGGATCAGTCCCTTTTGGGACAGGAGATGAATCACTTCCAGGAAGTCCCGGAAGCTTAGGCCGGATTCCTCCAGGAGCTTCTCACCGGATTTGGCATAATAATCCATGCATTGATAGAGACATTTCTCCCTCATGGTAAGATTGATCTTTTTTTCCGGGAGAAGATGTAAAGGCATGCCGGCTTCTTCACTCAATTTCTCAATCAATCGTTCCTCTGAAGGGATGATCGTTGCACCCATTTCAATCAAATGATTGGTGCCCTGGCTCATGGGGTCATTGATCCGACCGGGCACAACCAGAAGATTCCTGTTCTGCTGGCAGGCCATCTGAGCGGTGATCAGAGAACCGGATCGGATCCGTGCTTCGACCACGATCACATGATCGGAAAGACCGCTGATGATTCGGTTCCTTTGAGGGAAGTGTTTTCCAATCGGTGGTGTTCCCGGTGCAAATTCCGAAAGGACACATCCTTTTTCCAAGATCCTCTGATAGAGATCCTTGTTTTCCGGCGGATAGATGACATCAACGCCGGATCCTAAGACGGCAACCGTTCTGCCACCGGCTTCTAAGCAGCCTTCCTGGCCGGCAGAATCGATTCCCCTTGCCATTCCGCTCACAACCGTAAAACCGGTCCGCCCCAGGAGGTAACCGATTTCCTTCGCCGTGGAATAGCCATAAGCCGAACACCTTCTTGCACCGACGATAGAAGCGGCTCTTGCCTCTGGATTGACAAGTCTTCCGCGATAATAGAGACCGTAAGGGTGATCAATGACTTCCCGCAGTCTCTTCGGATAAGTCCTTTCTTCCACCGAAACAAAGGAGATCTCCTCTTTCTCTAATTCCATGGCCAGATCCTCCGGCCGGCTTTCTTTCTGTAATTCGATCAGATCATCCAATTCTTTCTCTGATAAGAGATTTGCCGAAGCCAGCTGCATCGGATCGGCCCGGTATACATTTCTTGCGCCTTTCAGACGGCTTGCCAGAGCTTTTTTCACTGGTGTTGATAGGAAACGCGCCTGATTGAGCCAGAGCGCGTATGGATTTTCTGTTTTTTCTATCATATTTTTTATCATATTTTTCCCTTTTCTTATTTCCCTTTTCTTAAAAGTAGGTCCGGGTCAAAAGTCCTTTTTGTCCTGCCTATTTTTTTGTAATTCACAGAATATCTGCCCTATCCCCGAAAGGCTTTGATCCCCTGCCAGACAGCATCCTCCTGCCAGTATTTCTTATCCATGCTCCGATAGGAGACCGCTTCCATGAGGTCTGTTACTTCAGGATTCTCGTGTCCTTCGAGATCTGCAATGGTCCGGGCTGTCCGTAAGATCCGATGGAAGGATCTGGCGGTCAGATGCTGCTCCCGGAAGGCCGATTCCATATAGCGCATCCCCTGGTCGGTCAGCTGACAAAAGCGGTTCAGGTCCTTTACCGGGATCCGACTGTTCAACTGATAGGCCTGATCCCGGAAACGCAGGGCCTGGCGCTCTCTTGCCAGAATGACCCGGGAACGTATGGCAGCAGAGGATTCCATGGCATCACCTGTCATCAAATCATGGAAGGAAACTGCCTGAGATTCTGCCGTCAGATCCATCCGGTCCAAAAGCGGCTGGGAAACCCGGGATAAGTAGGACGTGATCGCGCCATAAGAGCAATGGCAGAGCTTTCCCGGATATTGACCGCAGGGACAGGGGTTCATGGCACAGACCAGGAGAAAGTCTGCGGGATAAGTAATGGATATATTGTTCCTGACAAGGGTCACAGACCTGGCTTCCAGAGGTTCCCGGAGATTCTCCAAAGTACTTCTCTGAAATTCCGGCAGTTCATCGAGAAAGAGAATGCCGGAAGTTGCCAGAGAGATCTCACCGGGAGCTGCCTTCATACCGCCGCCGATCAGGCCTGCGGATGTAATGGTATGGTGGGGATTTCGGAAGGGCCTTTCCTCTAATAATCCTTGATTTACCTTCAGCATTCCGGAAACCGAATAGATCTTCGATAAACGGATGACTTCTTCCGGAGTCATGGGAGGGAGGATGCCGGGCAGAAGGCTTGCGGCCATGGTTTTCCCGGAACCGGGCGGGCCGATCATCAAAAGATGGTGACCTCCGGCAGCAGATATTTCCAGGGCACGCCTTAAGATCAGCTGACCGTGCAGATCCTTGAAGTCCGCTGAGACAGGAAGAGCGCCGGATCGAGATCTTCTTTTTTCCTCGGGATGATAAAAGAAATCCTGCACTTCTTCTTCGCTTTTCGATAGAAGATCGATCAGTTCTTTCAAGGAAGAGACGGGCAGTACATGGATATCCGGGCAGAGGCCGGCCTCATCGGCATTGGCTCTTGGTACGACAAGAATGTCCTCACCGCTTTCTGCCAGTCTTTCTTTCATGGAAAGGGCCGTAGGGAGAACGCCACGGACCGGAAGCAATTCTCCCTCCAGGGAGAGCTCGCCAATCATCATGACCCGCCGGAGAATGTCTTCCGGAATCAGTCCGATGGCGGCCAGAATCGAGGCTGCGATCGGGAGATCAAAGGTGGAACCGGACTTTCGAATGGAAGCCGGTGAAACATTGATGGTGATTCGTTTGGGAGGAAGGTGGATACCGGTATTCCGAAGTGCGGTTCGGATCCGGTCTTTGGATTCCCTGACTTCCTGACTCAGATAACCGAGATAGGTTGTGACGGGCAGTCCCTCGGATATATCCGCCTCACAAGTGACATGGAGACTGTCGATCCCGAAGATTGCAGCCGTTGAGACAGAACTGTACATGCAATACTCCTTTATTTCTACATGGCCGTAAGGGGGGATCACAGCAAAATCTCTACTTCCGGGATGCAGGGAAGCAGAGTAGAATTTGTTTCCTATCTTACCATGAAAAATCAGCCTGCCATTGTGAAAAATCTTAAATAATTATGAATTTTATGAAAATTAAAGAAAAAAGTTGGGCCCATAGACACAGTTTATGCTTGAAATAGAAAATACGGTGTTGTATATTAAATGCGTTTGTTTACAAAAGCAGGGAGGTAATTTTTATATGGCAAAGAACCTCGTTATTGTGGAGTCACCGACAAAGGTGAAAACCATAAAAAAATTTCTCGGTAAAAACTATGAAGTAGTTGCTTCTCAGGGGCATGTCCGTGATCTGCCGAAAAGTCAGCTCGGCATTGATGTGGAGCATGGATGCGAGCCCAAATATATAACGATCCGCGGCAAGGGTGAATTATTGGCGGCGCTTCGGAAAGAAGTGAAAAAGGCAGATCATGTTTATCTCGCAACCGACCCGGATCGTGAAGGAGAGGCGATTTCCTGGCATTTGACCAAGGCTTTGAACCTGGAAGGAAAAGATGTCAAGCGGATCACTTTTAACGAGATCACTAAGAATGCTGTCAAAGCATCTTTTAAAAACCCCCGTTCCATCGACATGAATCTGGTGGATGCTCAGCAGGCAAGACGTGTCCTGGACCGGATGGTGGGATATGAGATCAGTCCCTTGCTCTGGGCTAAGGTCAAGAGAGGGCTTTCTGCAGGACGTGTTCAGTCGGTAGCACTTCGTATCATTGCCGACCGGGAAGCTGAGATCGATGCATTTATCCCTCAGGAATATTACACACTGGATGTTCTCCTGCATCCGGATGACATGAAACAGAAGATCACTGCTTCTTTCTATGGGAAAAATGGCAAGAAGATGGAGATCTCTGACAAGGCTTCCCTGGATCAGATCATGAAAGAAGTGACCGGGTCTGAATTTCAGGTGGATTCCATCAAGACTGCTTCGAGAGAGAAGAAGGCACCCCTTCCCTTTACGACATCTACGCTTCAGCAGGAAGCATTCAAGGCTTTGAATTTCACCACGCAGAAGACCATGCGGGTTGCCCAGCAGCTTTATGAAGGCGTGGATATCAAGGGAAGCGGAACGGTCGGTCTCATCACCTATCTTCGAACGGATTCCGTTCGTGTATCTGAAGAGGCACAGACGCAGGCTTCGGCCTATATTTCAGAGACTTATGGAGATGAGTTCCTGAGAAAAACGAAGGGCGAGGCCAAGCAGGGGCGGATTCAGGATGCCCATGAAGCAATTCGTCCGGCTGATCTGACCCGTCTGCCATCTGATATCAAGGATTCTCTTACCAGGGAGCAGTTCCGCCTGTATCAATTGATCTGGCGGCGCTTCATGGCCAGTCAGATGTCCAATGCCCGCTATGAGACGAAGACGGTTCGGATCAAGGCTGGACAATATCTCTTCACAGCTTCTGCATCCCACCGGACTTTCGACGGTTATATGCTGGTTTATACGGAAGCAGATCAGGAGAAGGATGAGAAGAAGGAAGCGGTCATGAAACTGACCGAAGACAGTAAACTGACCTTCGACAGTTTTGATGAGAAGCAGCACTTCACCCAGCCGCCAAGCCACTTTACGGAAGCTTCTCTGGTGCATACCCTGGAGGAACTCGGTATCGGCCGCCCTTCCACTTATGCGCCGACGATTTCCACCCTTCTGAAACGGCATTATGTCACCAAAGAAGGCCGGAATATTTTCATGACGGAGCTCGGCGATGCGGTAAATTCGATTATGAAAAAGTGCTTTCCGACCATTGTGGATGAGAAGTTTACAGCCAATATGGAGAGCCTTCTCGACGGAGTAGAAGAAGGAACCGTCGATTGGAAATCCATTATCTTGAATTTCTATCCCGACCTCGAGGAGTCGGTAAAACAGGCAGAAAAGGATCTGGAGAAGGTCAAGATCGCAGATGAAGTGACGGATGTGATCTGTGAAAACTGCGGCAGACATATGGTGATCAAATATGGACCGCACGGAAAATTCCTGGCTTGTCCGGGCTTCCCCGAATGCCGGAATACCAAGCCCTATCTCGAGAAGATCGGTGTTGCCTGCCCCAAGTGCGGCAAGGATGTTGTTATTCGGAAAACCAAGAAGGGTCGTGTTTTCTACGGCTGTGAAGATTATCCGAACTGCGATTTTATGAGTTGGCAGAGGCCGGCCGGCAAGTCCTGCCCCAAGTGCGGCAAGTATATGGTGATCCGTGGCAACCGCCTGGTTTGCTCAGACAAAGAATGCGGATATACAGAAACTCTTTCCAAAGATGAGAAATGATTTTTAAGGAGGAAATATGGGAGTACAGTTACTCGATAAAACAAGGAAAATCGGAAAGCTTTTACACAACAACAATTCATCCAAGATTGTATTTAATGATATCTGTAAGGTATTGACTGATGTCCTGGAATCTTCGGTTCTTGTAATCAGTAAGAAGGGCAAAGTCCTTGGAATCAGTAATGACAGCGAAGTTCCGGAAATCACTGAGCTCTTGGTCGATGAGGTCGGTTCTTTTGTGGATGGACTTTTGAATGAACGTCTTTTGGGCATTCTTTCCACCAAGGAAAATGTAAACCTCTCCACCCTTGGCTTTGAAAAGACGGATTCTTCCAAGTACGCTGCAATTATTACCCCGATCGAAATTGCAGGAGACCGGCTGGGGACGCTTTTCGTTTATCGATACAACAGACTCTATGACATTGACGATATCATTCTGGCTGAGTATGGCACAACCGTTGTCGGACTTGAGATGATGCGGTCCGTCAATGAAGAGAATGAGGAAGAAAACCGTAAGGAACAGATCGTGAAATCTGCAATCAGCACGCTTTCTTATTCAGAACTGGAAGCAATTATTCACATCTTCGATGAGCTGGACGGCACAGAGGGGATCCTGGTTGCAAGTAAGATCGCAGATCGTGTCGGAATCACAAGATCTGTTATCGTCAATGCCCTTCGGAAATTTGAATCTGCGGGAGTGATCGAGTCCAGATCTTCCGGTATGAAGGGAACCTATATTAAGGTCCTGAACGATGTGGTTTTCAGTGAACTGGATAAGATCAAGGACAAGAGAAAATAAAAGGCTGATAATGCATGCTTGCATCTCTTGTCATACTATAGTATAATTTCAACGTTTGTAGTTTACACGTGACGGGGATTCCGGATCCCGGTGCCGCATTGCGGTCGATCCGAGAGAGGATCCGTCATGGAAGTTTTAACCAATGGAGGTTTTAAAATGAGTGTTTTATCCATGAAACAGTTACTTGAGGCAGGCGTACATTTCGGTCACCAGACCAGAAGATGGAACCCTAAGATGGCTCCTTACATCTTCACCGAGCGTAACGGTATCTATATCATCGACCTGCAGAAGACCGTAGGCATGATCGACAATGCTTACAATGCAGTTTATGATATTGTAGCTCAGGGCGGTACCGTTCTTTTCGTAGGTACCAAGAAGCAGGCACAGGATGCTGTTCGTGAAGAGGCAGAGCGCTGCGGTATGTTCTATGTCAATGAGCGTTGGCTTGGCGGTATGCTGACCAACTTCAAGACCATCCAGTCCCGTATCGAGCGTCTGAAGACCATTGAGCGTATGCAGGAAGACGGAACCTTCGATGTACTGCCGAAGAAGGAAGTTGCTGAACTCGTTAAGGAGATGGAGAAGCTTCAGAAGAACCTTGGCGGTATCAAGGATATGAAGCGGATTCCGGATGCCATCTTTGTCATCGATCCGAAGAAGGAGCATCTCTGCGTTGATGAAGCAAATAAGCTTGGCATTACCCTGATCGGTATCTGCGATACCAACTGTGATCCGGAAGAACTGGATTATGTCATCCCCGGTAACGATGATGCGATCCGTGCCGTTAAGCTTCTGACTGCTACGATGGCTGATGCTGTTGTAGAGGCAAAGCAGGGCGCTGAGGAGAACGCATCCGAGGAAGCTAAGGTAGAAGAGACTGAGGAGAACGAGTGATCTATCTGAACGCAAGGTTTGGATTTTACATTCCCTTTTAGATGACCTATTTTCGGAGGAAATTAATATGGCAATTACAGCAAAGATGGTTAAGGAACTTCGTGAGCAGACCGGTGCCGGCATGATGGAGTGCAAGAAGGCACTGGCTGAGACCAACGGAGATATGGCAGAAGCAGTAGAGTACCTGCGTAAGAATGGTCAGGCAAAGGCTGAGAAGAAGGCCAGCCGGATCGCTGCAGAGGGTCTCTGCCTGGTAGCAAATGATGGTGATAAGAAGGCCGTTGTTGTAGAGGTCAACTCTGAGACTGACTTCGTTGCATCCAATGAAAAGTTCCAGACTTATGTTAAGGAAGTCGCTGAGCAGGCACTGAATAGTGATGCTGAGGATATGGATAGCTTTATGGCTGAGAAGTGGGCAAAGGATCCTTCCAAGACTGTTCAGGAAGCTCTGGTAGAAGAGATCGCTGTCATCGGTGAGAAGCTTTCCATCCGCCGTTTCGAGCGTGTATCTGAAGAGAATGGTTTCGTCGTTTCCTATACACATGGCGGCGGTCGTATCTCTGTTTTGGTAGATGCTGAGTGTGCAGTTGTAAATGACGAGGCAAAGGAAGCAGTTCACAACATCGCAATGCAGATCGCAGCTTTAAATCCCAAGTATCTGTCTGATAAAGATGTTGATCAGGACTTCATTAATCATGAGACCGAGATCATTAAGGCCCAGATCGAGAATGATCCGAAGGAATCCCAGAAGCCTGACAAGGTGAAGGAAGGCATGGTTAAGGGTAGACTGAATAAGGAGTTGAAGGAAGTCTGCCTGATGGATCAGCCTTATGTAAAGGCTGCTGATGGTAAGCAGACCGTTCAGAAGTATCTGGATGAGGTTTCCAAGAGTCTTGGTTCTACTCTGACTCTGAAGAAGTTCGTTCGTTTCGAGACCGGCGAAGGCATGGAGAAGAAGAACGAAGACTTTGCAGCTGAAGTTGCAGCTCAGATCAACGGCTAATTCGAAATGACTGTTTTTAGACGGAAAACGCGAGAGCGTTTTCCGTCTTTTTTTTTACAAAAATGGATCAAAAAACATAATCTACGATTGACGTACTACGACAGTCGTTGTATTATATTTTTGTCAAGATACTACGACAGACGTAATACGACAGACATAATACGACTGAAAGGAGGATATGATTGGAAATCAGCAGTGATGTGATTCGGGGCTACAATGACACTATCATATTGAGTCTGCTTCTGGATCAGCCATCCTATGGATATGAGATCTCAAAGATGATTCGGGAAAAGACAAAGGATGCCTAT
>JAQXPG010000142.1 GCA_029100405.1 Lachnospiraceae bacterium
CAAAGCATCCGAGGAATGATCCACCATGAGCCTGCCATTGTCCGCAATCTTTCCCAGTTCCTCGGTAACGGCAGCGGAAGCGTCAGAGAGGCTTTTGGCGGAATCAATCAGACTCATATAAGAATCTAAGACCGTCGTCAGGACGGTCAGATCCTGATCCATCTGCTTCATACGAAGAAGGGCGTTGCCGGTCAGCTGATCTTTCTGATTGGTTGATACAGCATAATTGGACACCTGGACCAGGGTAGAGGCCAGAGTACTGATAAAAGCATGGTTGACTTCTTCCTGAACGGTTGTTTTCACCTTGCCGGTGATCTTCGGCGCGATGGCATTCTTCTTTTCGTTCTCGTAATAGGAGATGGCCGGATGCCTGGGGTCTCCACCGAGAAAGGAGATCATATTTGCAGTGAAATCCTTATCAATAATGAGAGCTGCATAATATTTGCCGGAGCGAACGCCTTCGATTGCCTTGTTGGAATCCTTGGGAAACTGCCAGTTGATAGTCTTATTCTGTTTCAGATTGTCAATAACCAGGCTGCCGATATTCAAATGAAAGGTTTCAATATCGGTTCCACTGTCAGAGGATGCGACAGCAACCTGGAGCTTCCCGGTTGCCTTTGGTCCGTAAGGGTCCCAGTTGGAAAAGATATTGAACCAGGCATAGAGACAGGGAATGACGGTCAGTCCCATAATAACAACGATTGCGACAACATTGGTCGCAAGACGTCTGGCATCGGATATGAAAATACGGATGATATTACTCATGTCTTCCTCTTCTTTTGATCGAAGTGATTTCTTCTTTCAATTCTTCCTTTTTCTCGTTGATTCGGTCATCGAAAGCATTGACTTTTCTTTCGACGGCTTTTCCGGCATTGGAAACCGCCTCCCCGATCAGGACCTTCGGCTCGTCCAGATCATCGCCATTCTGATCCTCGCCGCGAAGGGTCTGCATTTGTTTCTGAAGCTTGTCATCCTGGTATTCGACATACATGAGATAGAAGGCAATGCCGAAGAGGGATAAGATCCAGAGAATCAGAAAGAAGAGCTTGCTTGCATCGGTAATGAAGCAGAGAATCAGGAAAATCAAGGGAAAGAAGATATTGATCTTCAATCCGACCCGGATCCTTTTCTGGTTCTGTTCGTGGACCGACTGCTCATAGTCCATGAAATGGCGGTAGAGCTTTTCATAATCTTCCGGTTTAAATTTCTTGTCCATCACATTACCTCCGTATCATGCATTCGTTTCTCCATGAAATGGCTTAATTCATGCAGGGGTTTCTGAACCAGAAGGCCGATGCCGAGAGAAACCAGAAGGAAGACTGACAGCTGCAGGAGATAGAACTCATAATTGTGGCCGTACATACCGCCGATGCATTCCCTCATGGCATTGATCGCATAGGGGAAGGGGAAGAAAATGTAGACCTTTCGGAAGAATTCCGGCAAAAGCTCTATGGGGTAAGTTCCGGAGGATCCGGCGATCTGCAGAACGACCAGAACGACGGCGATGGCCTTTCCGACATCGTGGAAGGCAACCACCAGAGCATAGATGAGTAAAGTGAAAGTCAGCGAAGTAAAGGCGCAGGCAAACCAGAAGCGGAAAGGATGGAGACACTGGACCTTGAATAGATAGAGATCTCCAAGAACCGTGACCATTGTCTGGACCTCCGCCAGAAAGAGAAAGGTCAGGAAACGCCCGAAGAAACGCTCGGCAGAGGTAGAACCCGGATAGCGCTTTTTGTCCGGGCGGACTTTTACGATTGCAGTCAGGATCAAAGCACCGACCCAGATTGCCAGGGTGGTATAGAAGGGGGTGACTGCTGAGCCGTAATTTGCGACCGGATAGATGGCAGAGGACTTGATCGTGACCGGAGAGGAGAAGAAGGAAGCATAGAGATTGGGGTCTCCGGACAGGGTATTCATTAATACCTTGACTTTCTCATTATCGGATGCGGATCTGACCTGTGTGATCGTCTGACTCAGTCGGTTGGAAAGGGCCGAGAATACCTGTCTGGTATTGGAAAGAGAAGTATTGCCGGACGAAATGGTGACTTGCAGGGCACCAAAGACATTGCCCATGCCGGACAGGGTGTCGGACAGGGATGTCATGAGGCTTGAAGCTTGATTCAGGGTCTGGTCGGCGGAATCCAGAGCGGAATTCATGACAGGAAGCAGCTGGTTTTTGTACTGGTTCCTTAGATTTTGTGCCTGGGATCTGGCATTGGAAAGGTTATTTTTCAGGCTGTTTATCATATCAGAAGAGATGTCTTCGATGGTGGTATCATTCTGCATCTGATCCAGGGTCCCGTCCAATTTGTCTGTGGTTTGGATCATATGTTCCAGGGCGCTTTTCAGGTTCTTTTCCCAGTCCTCTCCGCCGGACATGGAATCGCTGAGAGTTTTCAGCTCTGTCTGAACGGATGTGATATCTTCGGAAATGGTTTTTGCCCGGTCTTTTAAGGATGCAGTTGAAACAGATGGATCGGCACTTGTCAGCTGATCGGACATCCCTTGAAGCTGGTTTTCCAGAACTGAAATCTTCTGATCGACATCTTTGGAAAAGGCCTGAACCGACTGCCGGGCATTTGCCATGGAATCGCCGGTCTCCTGTAGAGAACGTGCTTCGTTCGAAGTCCCGTTTTGGGCGTATTGAACGTCAGAAGAAGCGGCTTTGACGGCCTG
The DNA here is from genome assembly GCA_029100405.1 of Lachnospiraceae bacterium. Taxonomy (GTDB): domain Bacteria; phylum Bacillota; class Clostridia; order Lachnospirales; family Lachnospiraceae; genus Lachnocurva. Next base: position 2,680 of record JAQXPG010000142.1, read on the forward strand.
AGACAGGGCGGCGTTGCCTTCTTCGACTTGATCGATCAGAGTCATATAGGTATTTAACTCATTGTTTAAATTTTCCATGCGGCGGATGATCTGATCCACCCCGCCCTGGGCCTGGATGTCAGATGCGATCTCATTGGCATCGGTAAAGACAGTCTTGGCCATGACTTCAATAAACTGATTGTTGACATTCGAAAGAACGGTCGTAGCCACGGTGTCTGTGATCTTATTTGCAACCGGATTCTTCTTCTGGTTTTGATAGAAGGTGATGGAAGGACGGTCTACATTTTTCGTGAAGACATGATACATAGAGTAGGTGAAGTCCTTGGGAACGATCAGGGCACCATAGTATTTGCCGGAGCGGACGCCCTCGATGGCAGCTTCTTTACTCTTTGGGAAGACCCAGTGGATCTTCTTGTTGGTCTTAAGATTCTCCAGAATCTTATCACCCGTATTCTCCGTCTTCTGATCCTTTGTGATATAATCCCTGTCGAGGGACACCGCAGCCAGAGTCAGATTCTGGGTATTGCCGTAAGGGTCCCAGTTGGAATAGATGTTGAGCCAGGCATAGAGGGCCGGCAGGACAGAAACGCCAAGAATGATGACGAGGACGAAGAAGTTCCGAAGCAGATGCTTCATGTCGTCCAGGAAGATTTTACGGATCATGTTCATGTGATTCCCTTTTTATTTCAGATTATAGATAATTATATTATAACAGAAGTAGGTGCGTGAAATATAGGGCTTGAATGAGATTTGGATTCTTTTTGATCAGACCTTGAAATTTACAATGGATTTTACTATAGTAATGGTTAATATGATGTCACACGTCAACGCATAAAAGTACACCGGATGGACTAGGAGAAAAAAGATGGAAATGCAGATGGACTTTAAACGCAGACTTCCCATACCGAAGGAAATCAAGGAAATGTTTCCCCTCCGGCCGGATGTCAGAGATCTGAAGGAGAGAAGAGACCAGGAGATCCAGCGGATCTTCCGCGGGGAAGATCCCCGTTTGATTCTTATCATTGGCCCCTGCTCTGCAGACCGGGAAGATGCGGTTCTGGATTATATGACAAGACTGGCTAAGCTTCAGGAGAAGGTGAAGGATAAGATCTATATGATCCCCCGGGTTTATACCAATAAACCAAGAACCACCGGAATGGGATATAAGGGGATGACGACTCAGCCGGATCCAACCAAGGGAGCAGATGTGCTGGGAGGCTTGATTGCGATTCGACAGCTTCACACCAAGGTTGTCGAGGAAACCGGCTTCACCTGTGCGGATGAAATGCTCTATCCGGCCAACCACCGCTATCTGTCGGACCTTTTGGCCTATGTGGCAGTCGGAGCCCGGTCCGTGGAGAACCAGGAGCACAGACTGACTGCCAGCGGTGTCGGTATCCCTGTCGGCATGAAGAATCCGACCGGCGGAGACCTGTCCGTTATGATGAATTCACTGATTGCAGCTCAAAACGGTCATACCTTTATTTACCGAAACTGGGAGGTGCAAACCAGCGGAAATCCTTATACTCATTGCATCTTACGAGGCTATGTTGATAAATTCGGAAGATCTCATCCCAATTATCACTATGAAGATCTGCTTTCTCTGTCCGATGCTTATGCCAATCATCCGGATCTTAAATTTCCTTCGGTCATTGTGGACTGTAACCATAATAATTCCGGCAAGAAATTCCTGGAGCAGATCCGGATCGCCAAGGAGGTTATGCAGAGCCGGTCGCTTTCTGCAGACATTCGTAAGATCTTCAAGGGCTTTATGATCGAGTCTTATCTGGAAGATGGGAATCAGCCGGTGGGCGGCGGAGTCTATGGTCAGTCCATAACAGACGCCTGCCTGGGCTGGGAGAAGACCGAGCGCCTGGTTCTGGATCTGGCGGATTTGGCCTGAATAGACGAAAAAGGACCTGGAAAAAGATAAGAGCTGCTGCAGAATGATCTGTGGCAGCTGTTTTTTGTTACAATCTCATAAACTCATTTCTAAAAAAATAGTAATTCCGGTGTAAAAAAACTTTAAAACATATCAGAAAAAATCAGATATTCACCCGGCCTCTGCCTTCTTCCGGCAGGACCGGGCTTTTATTTGTGAAAAATCCGTTAAACCTGCCTTCAGAGTTCCCTCTTTCCCGGTCTGTCGTGTTATGATGATAGCAGAGACTTTTTCGTTTCTATCGTGTTCGTGCTTGCACGACTTGCAGTGTATCATTATGAAATAAAAACTGACAAAGAGGACTAGTTATATGGAATTAGAGGAAAATACAGACCCATCATCGATCTATGGTGATAAAATGCCGGATCTCTTACAGGTTCAGGAGAAAGTCTTATGTGCGATTCAAAAACTGCGCGATAAAATGAAGGAAGAAACCGGCTCTGATCCTGTGGAACACTGTCTGGCCCGTATCAAGTCAGAAGAAAGTATGCGGGAAAAATGCCGGCGGCGGAATCTGCCGGAGACAGAAGAAGCCGCCTTGACGGAGATCTTCGACGCGGTCGGGGTACGGGTCGTCTGTGCTTTTATCAATGATGTCTATATGGTTCGGGACTATCTGGAGAACCTGCCGGATTTTGAAATCGTTCAGGAAAAGGATTATATTCGTCATGCTAAGCCAAATGGTTATCGCAGCCTGCATCTCATTCTTCGGGTCCGTTTGGCAGAGGATCGTTCTTATTATGCGGAGATCCAGATCCGAACCATTTCCATGGATACCTGGGCTGCTCTGGAACATAATATTCGTTACAAACATAAGATCAAGGGAAATCTTGAGCTGATCGAGAGCGAACTCAAGCGCTGCGCAGATGAATTGGCATCGACAGATATGTCCATGCAGACCATAAGAGATATGATTCGGGAGGCTTAAGGAGAATGAAATTATTGCTTGCAGAAGATACGAAGGATCTGAATCGTGCATTGACAGCAATGTTGAAAATGCAGGAATATGATGTGGACAGCGCCTTTGACGGGGAAGAGGCTCTGCATCTGATTGAAGAAAATGACTATGACGGCTTGATTCTGGATATCATGATGCCGAAAAAAAGCGGACTGGCTGTCTTGAAAGAGATCCGGGCCAAGGGGAATACCACACCGGTTCTGATGCTTACCGCTAAGTCGGAGGTCGATGACCGGGTAGAAGGCCTGGAGTCCGGGGCAGATGATTATTTGACCAAGCCTTTTTCCATGAAGGAACTCATCGCCCGGGTGCATGCCCTGACAAGAAGGAGTCAAAAGGCAAAACCTGTCGTTCTTCATTTTGGAAATGTGACTTTGAAGGAAGATACCGGAGAATTAAAGGCAGAGAACAGTATCCGGCTTTCCAATCGTGAGTCCGAGATGCTGGCCACTTTTTTAAATCATTCCGGAGAACGCCTGGAGGCTTCTTATTTCATCGACCATTTGTGGAAGAATGACGCAGAGGCAGGAGAGGATATGGTGCTTCTCTATGTCCAGTATCTGAGAGATAAATTGTCTTATATCAATGCGGATCTGACGATCCTGGGAGAAAAGACAGGCCCTTTTGTATTGCAGAAAACAGCTTAAAGGAAAGGCGATTGCATGGATAAACGTGCCATAGAAAAGTTAAAACGAAAATTCGTCGGAATTGCCGCTCTGTCTTTTATGCTGGTCATGATCTTTATCGCCGGACTGATCTATGTGGGAAACCTCTGGATCGTAAATAGTGAGATCAATGATGTCTTGACTTATATTGTAGATAATGACGGAGAACTTCCGGAAAACGGACAGGCAAAGAAAGCCAGGGATTCTACTTTTGAAAATCTGCAGAAATCAGACAACAGTGACAGCAAAAAGACGATCACAGATAAATTGACCAATTTCTTCGGACTTCAGGGAAGTTATGATACGCCGGAGTTTCTCTACTCGACACGATTCTTTTCTGTGATCTATAATGCAAAGGACCATAGTGTTGTCGAAGTGAAAACGAGCCATATGGCATCGGTTGATAATGCAGAGGCCGTATCGATTGCGACTAAGATCGAGAAAAGGAATTTTGATTTCGGAAGATATGGCGATTTCTATTATAAGAAGTCGACAGATCCTGATGGCAAAAGCATCCTGGTAGTCATGGATTGTACCAGCCAGGTTTCTCTTTCCAAACGGATCCTGATCCTGTCTCTGATCTTTATCGGTTTCGGAATGGTTTTGTCATCCATCATTTTACGGGCCCTGTCTTCCCGGATTGTTGCGCCGGAGATCCGAAACAGTGAAAATCAGAAGCGTTTTATTACCAATGCCAGCCATGAATTGAAAACACCGCTGGCTGTGATCCGGGCCAATACGGAATTGACAGAAGCCATGTCCGGCGAAACGGAGTGGACCAAAGCGACTCTCCGCCAGGTCGACCGCCTGCAGGGATTGATCCAGAACCTGGTTTTGATCACCAGGGCTCAGGAGCAGGATTCCAAGGATTCCCGGGTCGATATGGATATTTCAAGTGCAGCAAGGGAAACGGTGGAAACCTTCCTGCCCCTGGCTTCCCAGGAAGGTCTGAAAGTCACCATGGACATTCCAAAGGATCTCCATATGGTTGCGGAGGGTGGACAGATCCGCCAGCTGGTCTCCCTTTTTGTGGATAATGCCATTAAGTATTGTGATCCTGATGGAGAGATCTGTATTCGGATCAGTCAGCCGAAAAGGGGACGGTATACCCTGTTCCAATTTTCGAATTCCTATGCTGCCGGTAAGGATGTAGATTATACCCGTTTCTTCGACCGCTTTTATCGGGAGGATAAGTCTCATAATACTGATAAGGGAGGCTACGGCATCGGGCTTTCCATTGCAGAAACCATTGTAGAACAATATCACGGCTATGCCGGCGTTAACTGGAAAGATGGTGTCATCACATTTATCTGCCGTCTGTACGGTTAGGACTTTTGGGAGGATAGATTATGCAGGAGGATTATCAAAAAGCAAGGAGACTTGGAAAAAAGGAATATAATAAGGCGGTTGCGGAAGGCCGTTATCCTTATCTCACGGCTCTGGATGACTTGATCAGTGAGAGCGATACCCGTGGGATCTATCCGGTCGGTGATGTTGAAATCCCGTTGGAAATGATTGCCGGGACCAAAACAGCCGGAAGGCAGAAGGCCTTTGCGGATGATTTTATGCCCCTTTTGGAATTCCGCTCGGAATTTGCCATGAAATGGTCCAATCTCTATGATTCCCAGATGGAAGAGGGAATTCGGGATCCCATCAAGGTCTATGAATACATGCACCGCTTTTATGTCCAGGAAGGAAACAAAAGAGTATCCGTTTCTAAATTTGTAGGTGCTGTCACTATTCTGGCTGAGGTCAACCGAATCATGCCGGCAGCGCAGGAGGAACCGGATTACCAGCTCTACATGGAATTTCTGGATTTCTATAATGTGGCTCCGATCTATGAGATCGATTTCTCCCAGGTCGGATCCTATCGAAAACTGGCAGAACTGATGCAGCTGGACTTCGAGCATCCCTGGCCCATTGATCTGGTTCAGAGATTAAAGGGCGGCTTCCAGTATTTTGACAAGATCTTTCGGCAGAAGTTTGAACAAAACCTCCGCATCAATTCCTCGGATGCCTTCCTGATCTATCTGAATTTCTATCATCTGGATGAAATGCAGGGCCTGCCGGAAACCGTCTTGAATGCCAGGATCTCTAAGCTTTGGAATGAGTTTCTGATCCGGTCCAACGCGGATGAGGTGACGGTCATAGACCAGCCTGATCCGGCCGGATCCACTTTCCGTACCCAGTCGGTTTTCCGGTCCATTTTCGGAGGGAACAGCCGTTACTCCAAGGAAAAACCGCTGAAAGTTGCCTTCTGTTATGAGAGACCTCAGGAGACCTCCAACTGGATCTATGGACATGAGTTGGGCAGAAATTTTGTGGAGAATAAGTATGGCGGGATCGTGGAGACCCTTTGCTTCGATCATTGTGGAAGTGAAGAAGAGCTTAGAACGGCGATCGACGATGCTGTTTCCAAAGACTGTGAACTGATCTTCACCGTCTCTCCCAAACAAATGACAGAGACGATGCGGTCGGCAGTGCATTTCCCTAAGGTGAAATTCTTCAACTGTTCGATCAATCTGTCACATGCCAGGGTGCGGACCTACTATGCCCGTATGTTTGAAGCCAAAGCCATTATCGGAGCTCTGGCCGCCTCTCTGTCCGATAATCATAAGATTGGCTATCTGGCGGATTATCCGATCTACGGATCTCTGGCTGAAGTAAATGCTTATGCAATCGGAGCGTCTATGGTGGATCCTAAGGTCGAGGTCTATCTTTCCTGGACATCCATGAAGGATGCCAACTGGCAGGAAGTCATGAAGAAGAATGGCGTAAAGCTGGTTTCCGGAAGAGATTTCATCCGGCCGGAAAAGGCATCCAGAGAGTACGGACTCTTTTCCATGGAAGACAATGGCTCGATACGAAACCTTGCTGCGCCGGTCTGGAACTGGGGCAAGTTCTATGAACTCATTATCGATGCCTGTATGTCAGGATATCTGGATCAGGAGCCGGGAGATCAGGCCATCAATTACTGGTGGGGCATGTCGGCCGGCGTTGTGGATATCATCACGTCGGAACATCTTCCTTACCAAAGTAAGAAGCTGATCGATAATCTGAAACAGGCAACTGTGAACGGTGCGATCAATCCTTTCCGGGGAGAGCTGCGAAGCCAGAATGGATTGGTTCAGAAAGCGGGACACCATGGCTTGCCGGAACAGGACATTATTACCATGAACTGGCTGAATGATAATATCATTGGACGCCTGCCGCGTCTGGAAGAACTGACCAAGGCAGGACAGGATACGGTGGCAGTCAGCGGCATTATTAAGGAGGACGCCACGATCGCATGAAAATTTTAGTATTGGCAGATGAAGAAAATAAAGCCCTCTATGATTTTTACGATCCGGAGAGAACAAGGGGAGTGGATCTTATCATATCCTGCGGGGATCTGGACCATCGATATCTCGAATACCTGGAGACCATGACCAATGTGCCTTTGCTTTATGTTGCAGGGAATCATGACAAAGGCTATGTCCATGAGCCTCCCCAGGGCTGTATTCCCATCGATGATAAGATCTATGATTTTCGGGGATTAAGGATCCTGGGACTTGGCGGCTCCATGCGCTATCATGATGGTCCCTTTATGTATACGGAAGAAGAAATGAAACGCCGGATCAGTAAGATGCGGCCGGCCATCACCCTTCGAAACGGTTTCGATATCCTGGTGACGCATGCCCCGGCAAAGGGCTATGGCGATTTGGATGATCTGCCCCATCAGGGCTTTGAATGCTTCAATACCCTGATGGATCAGTATCATCCCAAGTACATGCTCCATGGCCATGTGCATAAGAGCTACGGCGCCGAATTCAAACGGGAGCGCCTTCATCCAAGCGGCTGCCATATTTTAAATTGCTATGATACTTACTGCCTGGAGATCGGTGATGAGGAGCATCCGGCACAAGGGAAGACCGGTTCCGCTCTCTATGATCTCTATGTCGGCATGAAGGCCAGGCGAAGAGAGAAGAAGTACGGTTGTTGAGATAAGAATCGAGGAATAGAAATGGAAAAATTAAAAAATCGTTTTCTAAAATATATTAGTGTCTATACGACTTCGGATCCGAAGTCTGGGACAACGCCGAGTGCTGCGCGCGAACTGGATCTGGCCCGTCTTCTGATGGCGGATCTTACGGATATCGGGGTAAATGATGTCATTCTGTCAAAGCATGGCTATGTCTATGGACATATTCCTGCCAGCTCGGGGATGGAAGGCCATCGTTCCATGGCTTTGATCTCCCATATGGATACTGCACCGGATTATCCCGGGGAAAATGTAAACCCGCAGATCCTTCCCGACTATGACGGAAAGGATGTGAAGCTTGAAGGCAGCGGTGCCATCTTAAGCGTAAAGGATTTTCCGGAGCTTAAGAATCTGAAGGGAAGGACCTTGATCACGACCGATGGAACAACACTGTTAGGTGCTGATGATAAGGCCGGTGTCACGGAGATCATGACTGCTGTGGAAGAGATCCTTGAAAAGGAGCTTCCTCATGGTGATCTCTGGGTCGTATTCACACCGGATGAAGAGATCGGAGAAGGACCGGATCATTTTGATTTCGATCTCTGCAAGGCAGAGTATGCTTATACTGTAGATGGGGATTATGAGGGCGAGATCGCCTATGAAAACTTCAATGCGGCATCCTGTCAGGTCAAGATCAAAGGAAAGAATGTACATCCGGGCGAAGCCAAGAATATCATGGTCAATGCGGTAGATATCGCCTGTGAATTTGCATCCCGTCTCCCCAAGGATCAGAAGCCGGAAAAGACCGCAGGACGGGAAGGCTTTATTCATCTTATGGAGATGAAAGGGGATGTCGCATCCGCCGAGATGTCCTTTATTATCCGGGATCATGATCGAAACAAATTCGAAGAGAAGAAGAAACTGATGCAGGACCTTTCGAACCGGATGAATCAGGAATATGGACAGGGCCGGATTCAGGTCGAAATCAAGGATTCCTATTTCAATATGTTTGAAGTGATGAAGGATCATATGGACATTATTCATAACGCAGAAGATGCCATTCGTTCCGTCGGTCTGGATCCGATTTCCCGGCCGGTCCGTGGCGGTACCGATGGTGCAGCACTTTCCTTCAAGGGACTTCCCTGCCCGAATCTGGGTACCGGTGGATATGGTTTCCATGGGCCTTATGAGCATTGCACCCTGGAAGCCATGGAGACTGTTGTAAAGGAACTGATCTATCTGGCTGCACATCCCCTGTGAGGGGATGGCTGCAGGGCGTGTCATATGCCAGAGTTGAAAAAAAGGCATTTTTGGCATTCCTGTCATTAAGCTTATAAATACGTTTTGCAGGGGGGAGAGTTATGGCAAAAATCCGGGATATTGCCGGGAAACTGGGCTTGTCACCATCTACGGTCTCTAAGGCCTTGAATGGATATGCCGGAGTTTCGGCAGAGACAAGAAAAATGATCCTACGTGAAGCAGAAAGGCAGCACTATGCAGTGCTGCCTCTTTCTGTCCGAAGGGAGCAGGCAATACGGGAGGAAATAGGAGAGAGTGGCTGTTTAAGACAGGAAGCGGAAGATGACATCTTTCCGGATCCATCGAGTGAGAAGGAGTCGGACAGACTCTATGAGACTGCTTTCCGGGAGACTGCAGAACTCATCCGCATGGGTTTTCGCCAGATCTCTTATGAGACTTCCATGGAATCTGTTGCGAGAGGCGTGGAGAAAGCCTGCATGGCAGGGAATGTGATTGCAGAGCGAATGGATGCAGATCCTGTTTCACAGACCTGCCTTGGAATGATCCATGCTTATTCTGCATCGGATCAAAGGAGCTTAATACGGATCATGGAAGATCCGGTGTAAATCAGGAAAACGCATACGGATCATAGAAAACCCGGATAGAAAACCCGGCCAATCAGGGGTGGGATTGGCCGGGCGAAACAGAGGGTATATGAAGAAAGAGAGAATCAGAAATTCAGATTCTTATTCTTAAGTAAGGAAAAATGAAAATCATTCGATGGGAATCGTCATTCTCCCATCCGGACCATAACGTCATGTTCTGTTCCGGGCAAATCGGTCGGGATCAGATTGGACGCCATGACCTTTCCGTCTACTGTCATTTCTTTTACGCCTTTTTCCTTGTGGGCACTGTTGTCGATATGGATATGGTATACATTTCCACGAT
>JAQXPG010000143.1 GCA_029100405.1 Lachnospiraceae bacterium
CAGCTGGTCAAGGTCTTCGACAAGGAATTCCAGATTCCGGAGGATGAGGTCCGGGCAGCCGCCCACATCGGCTGGGAAGCCCAGGGCCAGTTTCGGAAGGATGTCGAGGACAAGGGACTTGAGACCATTGAATACTTAAAGAAGACCGGCCGGCATGGCATCGTTCTCTGCGGACGTCCCTACCACATCGATCCGGAAATCAACCACGGCATTCCGGACGCTATCACCTCCTACGGTATGGCCGTCCTGACCGAGGATTCCATTTCCGAGCTGGGCGAGCTGGAGCGGCCTCTGATCGTTATGGACCAGTGGATGTATCATACCCGTATGTACTCGGCCGCCAACTATGTCAAGAAGACCGACTTCCTGGATGTCATTCAACTGAACTCCTTCGGCTGCGGTGTCGATGCCGTAACAACTGACTGTGTCCGTGATATCCTGAACGGCTCCGGCAAGATCTATACCTGCCTGAAGATCGATGAGGTCAATAACCTGGGTGCCGCCAAGATCCGGATCCGTTCCCTTCTGGCCGCTCTCCGTGTCAGAGATCAGGAGAAGGCTAAGCGGGAAATTCATTCGGCTGCCTTCAAGAGAACCGAATATACCAAGGAAATGAAGAAGGAGAAATGGACCATTCTGGCTCCTCAGATGTCTCCCATTCACTTCGAATTAGTCCAGCCGGCCCTCCAGGCAGCCGGATACAATGTCATCGTTCCGGATATTCCCGCCCGGGAATGTGTCGATGTCGGACTTCGCTATGTCAATAACGATGCCTGCTATCCTTCCCTGATCGTTGTCGGCCAGCTCATGGCTGCCATCAAACGCGGCGATTATGATATGAACAGGACCGCCCTTCTCATTACCCAGACCGGCGGCGGCTGCCGGGCAAGCAACTACATCGGATTCCTCCGCCGGGCCCTGGACAAGGCCGGATACGAGCATGTTCCGGTTATCTCTCTTTCGGCTCAGGGACTGGAGAAGAATTCCGGCTTCAAGATCACGCCAAGCCTGGTACAGCATGGCTTCTATGCCCTGATCTTCGGAGATATCTTCCTCCGCTGCGTCTACCGGGTAAGGCCTTACGAGAAGGTTCCGGGATCCACCGATGAGCTCCATGAGAAATGGAAGAAGAAGGTCATCGAATTCGTTACAGGAAACGGACTGCTCTCCCATCGAAAGTTTAAGAAGATGTGCAAGGATATCATCCATGATTTCGACACCCTGCCCATTATTGAGGGCTTACGGAAACCGAGAGTCGGAATCGTCGGAGAGATCCTGGTCAAGTTCCATCCGGTTGCCAACAACCATCTGGCAGACCAGCTGGAGGCCGAAGGTGCCGAGGCCGTTGTTCCGGATCTTCTGGACTTCTTCCTCTACAGCTTCTATACGGCTAACTTCAAGGAAGAGAACCTGGGTACCTCTCATAAGTCCACGGTCCTCTGCAATGCCATGATCCGAATCTTCGAGTGGGCCAGACAGGCTGCCCGCGAGGCCTATGAGGAAAGTGAGCGTTTCACTGCTCCCAACCATATCCAGGATACCGCCAAGATGGCAGAGCAGATTGTATCTCTTGGTAACATGACCGGTGAGGGATGGCTTCTGACTGGCGAAATGCTGGAACTCATGCACCAGGATGCCAAGAACATCGTCTGCATCCAGCCCTTCGGCTGCCTGCCCAACCACATCATCGGCAAGGGCGTCATCAAGCGGATCCGCGAGCTGAATCCGGATGCCAATATCGTAGCCATCGATTACGATCCGGGCGCTTCCGAGGTTAACCAGCTCAACCGAATCAAGATGATGCTGACCAATGCACAGAGAAATCTGAAAAAAGAAGAAATGGCATAAGGAAACTATTAGCACTCTTTTTAAAAGAGTGCTAATTTTCTATTGACTCAAACAATAAAGAAAACTAAAATAGTCTTGTTACGATGTATGGAAAAAAGCTCTTTTGGATAACAGCCAAAAGAGCTCTAAAAAATTTTATTTCAATTTCTTTATCATAAGTCAAAGGAGTGAGTGTTATATGACAGAGAAACATGGAAATCTTTCAATCACCAGTGAAAACATCTTTCCGGTCATTAAGAAATGGCTCTATTCGGATCATGACATTTTCCTTCGTGAACTGATCAGTAATGCATGTGATGCCATCACCAAGCTGAAGAAGCTGAATGTGATGGGTGAATTCGATTTGCCTGAGGACTATAAGCCCAAGGTTACTGTAGAAGTCGACACCGAAAAGAAGACCCTGAAAGTCATCGATAACGGTATCGGTATGACCGCTGATGAGGTTGACAAATATATTAACCAGATCGCTTTTTCCGGTGCGACCGATTTCTTAAATAAGTTCAAGGACAAGGATGACAAGGACCAGATCATCGGTCATTTTGGTCTCGGTTTCTATTCTGCCTTCATGGTTGCTGACCAGGTGCATATCGATTCCCTCTCCTACCAGCCGGATGCAAAGGCTGTTCATTGGGAATGCGACGGCGGTACCGACTATTCCATGAGCGACGGTGACAGGGACAGTTTTGGAACCACGATCACCCTTTTCATCAATGAGGACTGCCTGGAGTTCTGTAACGAATACCGGATTCGTGAACTGATCAATAAGTATTGTGCCTTCATGCCGACCGAGATCTATCTTAAAGTCGCAAATGCCAAACCGGAATATGAGGAGATCAAGCCCGAAGACAAGAAGGATAGCGATACCGTCATAGAGACCGTTCATCACGAAGCCCGGACCCATGAAAAGACGAATGACGACGGAAGTAAGGAGACCATCGAAGACGAACCGGCTCATGATATGTTAAAGATTCTGAAGCGTCCGGTTCCCCTGAATGACATTCATCCTCTCTGGACCAAGACACCGAGCGAATGCACCGATCAGGAGTATAAGGATTTCTATCGTAAGGTCTTCAATGACTACAGAGAGCCTCTCTTCTGGATCCATCTCAATATGGACTATCCCTTCAATCTGAAGGGCATCCTCTACTTCCCCAAGATCAACTCCGAATATGAATCCATTGAGGGAACGATCAAGCTCTACAACAATCAGGTCTTTGTCGCTGATAATATCAAGGAAGTCATTCCGGAGTTTCTCATGCTCTTAAAGGGTGTGATCGACTGCCCGGATCTGCCTCTCAATGTTTCCCGTTCCGCTCTGCAGAATGATGGTTTTGTAAAGAAGATCTCTGATTATATCACTAAGAAAGTCGCCGACAAGCTGACCGGTCTCTGCAAAACCGATAAGGAAAATTATGAGAAATACTGGGACGACATCAGCCCCTTCATTAAATACGGCTGCCTGAAAGATGAGAAATTCTGCGATAAGATGAATGATTATATCCTTTTCAAGGATATCAATGATAAATATGTCACCCTTCCCGAGCTCCTGGCCAAAGATGAAAAGAAGGATGAGGAAAAGCAGGCAGAGGACAAGGCAGAAAACAAGGCCGATGACAAGGCTTCTGATAAGGAAGACAGCAAAGAAGACAAAGATAATAAAGAGAATAAAGAAGATAAGGATGAGCGGAAGCCGATCTATTATGTCACTGATGTAAAGCAGCAAAGCCAGTATATCAATCTCTTTAAAGAGCAGAATATGAATGCTGTCATTCTCGACCGTGTCATCGATACTTCCTTCATCACCCAGCTCGAGTCCCGGAATCCGGATTACAAATTCCTCCGGATCGATGCCGATCTTACAGACTCTCTGAAGGAAGACGTAGATCCGGAGAGCTTAAAGGATGACCTTGCTGCTCTGACCAAGCTTTTCCAGAAGGATCTGAAGAAGGATCATCTGAAGGTTTCCGTTGAAAAGCTGAAGAACAAGGATACGGCAGCAGTCTTAAATATTTCCGAAGAATCCCGCCGTATGCAGGATATGATGAAGATGTATAACATGGGCGGCATGGATCCCAGCATGTTCCCGAAGGATGAGACTCTGGTATTAAATGTAAACCATCCTCTGGTCTCCTATCTCCTGAAGAATCCGGACAGCGAAAATACCGAAGACTTCTGCAAACAGATCTATGATCTTGCCAAACTTGCAAATGAGCCTCTGGAACCTGCCGAAATGACAGCATTCATCCAGAGATCCAACAAGCTCATGCTGGAGCTTTCAAAATAAACATGATATGTGCAGTGGGCGGCACGATGAAAAAAGCACCACCGGAATTTCGGTGGTGCTTTTTTTACATTGATTTTGTACATTGAAAGGGAGAGACTGTCAATCAGAGATCGATCTTTCCTGCATAGGTATCATTTGCTACATAATAAGCAGCATTGTCTTCCGGCTTGATATAAACTCGGATGTCTTTCAACTCCTTGTTCTTATTCTCAGCCTTATAAGCATCCTTTGCACGGGCAATGATATCCTCTACCGTGAAATCACGTCCCATAAACTGAACAATGGCTGTGGTCTTTACTTCAGCCCTCTTTGCAGCTACTGCAGTCTTTGCCTTATCAGCAGCCTTTGTGACCGTCTTCTTTGCTGTGGCAACGGTTTCCTTGGCCTTCTGAGCGGTCGTCTTAGCTGCAGCCTTTGTCTTGGTCTTCGTTTCCTTCTTGACTTCGGCAGTCTTTGCCTCGGCTTCCTTCTTCATCTCAGCGGTCTTAGTTTCAGCTTCCTTCTTCACTTCAGCTGCCTTGTCAGCTACTTCTTCTGTAGCCTTCTTCACTGCCTGTTCTGCCTTAGCAGCTTCCTTCTTCAGATTTGCTGCAAATTCTTCACGTGTTGGTTTCTTCTTAGCTGTCATAACTTTACTCTCCTTTGTTCTATAAAATAGATTACAATCCGTAATAGTATTTAAGCATAATAATATTATAACTATTCGGACTATTTCTTCCAACTGTAAGATTTACAGATAATATACAGGTGCAAAAGAGAAAAACTGGTTATTTTGCTCGATTCTATTTGGGTTTCCTTCCATTCTTTTTGAAAATGGACCTATTAAGAGAATGTCAGATACCGGTTTATCGTGTCAAAAAAGGAAGAAGACGAAAGTTTCTTTCCCTTCGGCATTTCGATGGATCTCCAGGCCCTCTGATTCAGCTCCGAATACTCGTTACGGTCTAACTGGTCGATAATGGAGGAAAGAGCCTTATCTTGTCGTTTCCTTACGATCTTCTCCTTATTCTGAGCGGAAAGCTCTTCATTATACTTGGACAGACACTTTAGAAAATACCATTTTCCATCCGCTTTCACTTCAGCTGTCTCCTGATTCTCCATCCGAAAAGCTTTCTCCTCGACAGCTGGCGGATAATCCCCCCTCTTCATCTTGACTTCGAACGAATCTCCCTGATTGTATTGGGCGAGGATCTCAAACTGGGAACCGGAAGACAGGCTGTTTCGAACCGCTTCGGCATCCTTTTCGGACGAAAGCTGAATAATCTCCATATCAAGGACTCTGGCCTCATCCTCACTGATCTCATCATTCACCGAACTCATAAGTCCTGCATAGACCTTCATGGCAAGAGCCAGCCTGCCATAGATCTCCTCCAGATCCCCGTCACTGACTTTGAGATAGTCCTTTTCCTCTTTGGACAGGGATTTGAAATAAGAAGCGGCTGCCTCATGGACCCTGCCCTTTTCCTGGCTGTCCAAACGAATCTTCTTCTCTCTGGCATAGAGATTTAAGGCATAGATATAAGAAAGCTGAGATAAGCTTTCATCCCTCAGCTGTTCCATCAATGCATCGGAAGCAAAAGAACTGTCGATCAGATTCTCCGATCCCAGATTTCCATAGAGGTTCTTATCATTTAAAAGGTAAACCCTCGCTTCTTTTTTACTGCAGGACAGATTTCCGATGCAAAAAACATTCGATATACCGGGTCCGGTTGAAAAGTAAACCTTTCTGCCGAGAACAGAACAGCCGGTCAGACTGAGAGCAGAAATTGCAGAAAGAGCCAGAGCTGTCAGCCGGCATAATCTTTTTCGCATGCTTTACCCCTCAACAACCAGATATCTGCCGTCATCCAGGGCAAACACTTCCGGTGAGTCCAGAATATCCTCTTCGCTCATTCCTTCAATGTCCATATTGTCCCCCAGATATTCGATGACTTCGTCCTTATCATCGCAGACAACCGCCAGACAGTCCTCCAGAAAAACTTCCGCCTCTTCCAAAGTATCTGCTACCGCTTCCGGGAAAAGCTGATCCTGATGATCGAGAAAAGCCTGTAATACGCCCTCATCATATTCACTGCTTGTCATAGTATTCTCCCTTGTTACATTAATAAAAAGATATGAGAGTCAAAAGTCCCTTTGGCCACTCATTGATGATTACGCGTGGTTTCGTTGCTTCGCAACAAACCGCGCTGCCACATTCGACATTCTCGTGGCGCTTAAGCGCCACTTCATGTCTCATGTGGGGCGTGTCAAAAGTCTGCTCACAGGGCATGACTTTTGACACTGTAATCAATATATTACAAACGAAAGGCAAGCTCAACCTGAAGATAAAGGGAATAAAGGCAGACTTCGCGGATCCTTTTGTGGCTGGTCTTCGAAAGTGCCAGGGCATACCATTCGATCTGCCGCCGGTAACGGTTCAAAAGTTCCTCCCCAGTTTTTACCCGGTCGGTCTTATAATCCACGATGACGATCTCATCCCCTTCGACAAACCAGGCATCCACAGCTCCCTGGACCATCACAAGTCGGTCCGGATCCCTTGTTTCTGCCAAAGCGTTTCCCTTCTGTCCTTCTTTTGGCTGATCCGAAGGAGAGATCTCCTCCAGAGAGACTCTTCTCAATAAGTCCGCCGGCCGGTCGAGATCGTCCGGATCTACTCCCAGAACAAAGGGCGTCTCCCGATGAAGCTTTCCAAGCAATGCTGCTTCATGCATTCTCCTGGAAAGATCTGACCCAAGGAAGGACAAAAGCTGTGACAGATTCAAAAGTTCTGCCTCTTCATGATTTAGAAAGCCTTCTGCCAGCATCCGGTCTCTTTCCCGGGCCAGCTCTTCTTGATTCCCCGGCGTCTCCCGGGTAAAGTCATAGACCTCCAGAAAACGGTGCATGGCCGTACCACGAAGAGCGGCATTTGGAATTTTGGACTTTGTTCCAAAGAACTCCCAGCAATTTTCCGGCTCATCCAAATCATCCGGCTCACCTTTCTTTGCTTCCGGATCATTTCTCGCCGCTTCACTTCCTGCTGTTATCTCCTTATCCTTCTTCGAAGCGGTACCGTCATCCCGGTCTGTATTTCCCTGCAAAAAATCCGCCGGCTGACCGGGTTCTTCTTCGCTCTCTTTAAGATCCGTCTTTTCTTCCATGGCTCTGTGCTTCAGTTCGCTGACCGAATAGATCTGCTTTAAGCCCTCTCTCTCATCCTTGGGATAAAGATAGACCATCCGGTCCTGAATCGATTCTTCGATTTCAGGAGCTGCCTTTGAAAAAAGGTCCATCAGGGCCTCCCGGTCGCTCCCCTGACGAAGGACATCATCTGCATTTTGTAAGACCAGATCCTCCGCTTTGATTTCCCGGATCGGATACTTGTCCGGTTCTATAGACAAAGCCATCCGGATCCAGTCCATATAAGATTTGGCATTCAGGACTTCAAAAGGGCTGATGTCCCGCTGGCCCGGTAAGGCCGGATCCTTGGCAGCAGCCATACCGGTGATGATCAGCTTCTCCTTTGCACGGGTCATGGCGACATAGAGGACCCTTAGCTCCTCGCCCATACTCTCCGTCTGTATAAAGGAAGTCAGAGCTTCCCGATAGAGATAAGTCTTCCGTCTCCTGTAATCCCCATGAATATAGGAAATGGCCATGCCTTCCTCGGGATGCATCAGGATGGTTTCACTTGTTTCCTTTTTATAGATCGAATCCCCGGCAGCCGCCAGGATCACCACCGGAAATTCCAGGCCCTTACTTAAATGGATGGTCATGATGGTGACATGATCTGCGCCATTGCCGGAATCCTTCGCCGATGGATTCAATGAATATTTCTTCAACTTTCTAATATACTGCATGAAGGAAAACACATTATGACCGGATCCTGCTTCAAAATTCACCGCCAGATCGACGATTTTTTCGAGATTGGCTCTTCTCTTCTCTCCTTCGGGCAGAGAATATACGTAATTCAGGAATCCGGTCTCATCCAGAATATGCTGAATTAAATCGAAAAGCGGGGTCCTTTCTGCTTCCTTCCGATATTTCTGCAGCATCAGATAGAAACGGAGGATGGGATCCTCGATCTCGTCTTCTTTCCCTTCCTCTTTTCCTTCCTCTGCCATATCCTCTGCATAATTTAAAACTGCCTCAGAAAAGGACAATTCCGAATACTTCTCCCTTACCTCTGCCAGCTTATCATCCCCGACACGAAACATGGCAGAATGCAGGACCGAGGCTATAGGGATATCCTGAAGGGGATTGTCGATCAGATTCAAAAAAGACAAAAGGACATTGACTTCCGAAGTATCCAGATAATTTGTTTCTGCCATAAGCCTGGCAGGTATGGCATAAGACTTTAAGATTTCCAGGACCTTCTGCTGGAAGGGCCCGGACTTTCGGGTCAAAATAGCGATATCTCCGGGGCGGACCGGCCGAAAGCCCCCGGATTTGATATCTGTCACCTTACCATTTTGCAAGAGTTCCAGGATCCGGCCGGCGATCATAAGCGCTTCGAATTCGATCTTATCCTGGATGTCCGGATTTTTCCTCGGGAAGGATTCTTCCTTTCCAATGAGGATCTCCGGTCGAAAAGAATCCTCGGGATCTTCCGGGTACCACTCCGCTCCATAATGTAAGAGAGCTTTCCCCCGGTAGCTGACTCCGCCGACTTCCTCGGACATGATCCTTTGGAAAACATCATTTGTGATCGTAAGGACCTCTCTCCGGCTTCGGAAATTCTTTGTCAGATCGATCCGGACCTGGCTTTCTGACAGATCATCGCTGAAAGACTTATATTTTGCCATGAAAATCTCAGGTCTGGCCTGCCGGAAGCGATAGATGGACTGCTTGACATCTCCGACCATGAAATAGTTATTTCTGCCTGTCGAAGCCCGGGAAATACTGTAAAGCAAAAGTTCCTGGACTTCGTTCGAATCCTGGTACTCATCGATCATGACTTCCTCGAACTGTTTCTGGAATTCGTAAGCCGCAGACTTTGGGCTTCCGTCCCGGTTGACCAGGATCTCCAGGGCATAGTGCTCCATGTCGGAGAAATCCATAAGATGAGCCTTCTGCTTGGCTTCCAGAAAAGCCTCCTGATATTCGATCGTAAGATCGACCAGTTTATGAACCAGGGGGTTCAGATAGGAAAAAATCCCAACAAGATCCGAAAAAGGATCCGGACTGAGCTTATCCTGAATTTTTTTCACTGCCGCCTTATATTGATCCCGGACATTTTTTAAACTTTCATATTCTTCCTTGGAATATTCGAATTTTTTGGAGGGTTGATTCAACCTTTTGAATTCCAGACCGGACAGTTTCCTAAGAAAACTCTCCGGATCCGCTTCCCGATCGAGATCCTCCAGGCTCTCCTGATCCGACCGGATCGCCTTCAAGGTCGATTGATAAGCTTCCTGATCCTGAAAGGCTTCCACCAGATCCCTTGTGCTAAGAACTGCCCAGCGGATGACTTCCTTCATCTCATGAAAATATCTCTGAAACCAGTTTTCCCCGGTGATTGCTTCCCTGGTCTGATCCTCATAGGGCTTATTTAAAGACAAAAGCCAATCCTTGGGCCAGGGGAAGCTCTGAGCATGGTTATAGAGAGAAAAAACAAGGTCCCTGACTTTCTGGTCTGTATTTCTCGTCCCATAAAATCGTATTAGATCTAAAAAATCCCTATCTTTCTGCCCGTCCTTTTCCTCGTAATGAGAAGCAAAGACCTGATCCATGACCTCCTGGCCAAGAAGTTTGGTCTCTGTCTCATCAGCTACCCGAAAAGACGGATCCAGGCCGATCTCGTCGAAATGATTCCTGATAATATAGGAGCAAAAACTATCGATCGTTGTGATCTTGGCATGGCTGATCAGGGTCCTCTGCCGACGAAGATGAAGATTTTTCGGATCTAAGGTAATCGCTTCTTCAATGGCCTCCCGGATTCTCTCCTTCATTTCTCCGGCGGCTGCCTTGGTAAAGGTCACAACCAAAAGCCGATCGACATCGACCGGATGATCCTTGGAGAGGATCTTCTGCAGGATACGTTCTACCAAAACGGCTGTTTTTCCGGAACCGGCGGCAGCGGAAACCAATAGATCTCTGCCGGAGGTATGAATGACCAATTCCTGTTCTTCTGTCCATTTTTTCTCAGCCATGTCAGTTCTCCTTCCATCCGGCATTCGGATCGATCTCACGATAGCGGAATCCGTTCAGGCTGCTGTCAAAGCCGCAGACCGATTTCAATTTGCAATAATCACATCCCGTGCTGCCTTTCAAGCGATAGGGTCTGGCCTCGATACGCCCCGCCCGGATCTCTTCTCCTTCCTTTACAACAAGGTCTCTGACATCCGAAAGCACCTTACGGAAGGACTCTTCGGAAATGAGATTGGAAGCCTTGGGATAGACCGGCGAAGACTTCCTGGTCTTCCCTCCCGGATTCTGATCCAGAGCCAGAAGGACTTTCTCATCCGCATTTGCCAGGCCATCATGTCCCACGTTTTTCAGCGTTTCTTCGATGATCTGATCATTGACCCTGTCCTGATCTTCGCCAGAGTCTGTCTCCTCCATCCCCTTTGTTTCGTCGAGCAGGGGCTCCTGCACATGATAGAGATAGGCAGCAGCCGGGACAGATTCTTGTCCGAATTTTCTCTTCTCTCCGGCGAGAGCGGCATCCATGTAGATCAACAACTGGATCATCAGCCCGCCATAGACTTCCGGTGCACTGAATTCCTTGGAACCGGACTTATAGTCAATGATCTTGACATAGACCTTGCCATCGGACTGCATGATGTCGATCCGGTCGATCCGGCCGGTAAAGTGCATGACCTCACCATTGGAAAGAGGATAAGACAGTTCCTGGTCCGATGCCAGTTCCGTTAAATTGACCTCGAAATCATCCGGCAGAAAACGGCCTCTTCGAATCTGATTCCGAATGAGGTCAACCGTATGATGGAGGGTATGTTTCATTAGTTCCAGAGTGAAGCGGCTTCTGGCATCCTCTAAGAATTCCTGCCTTGCCATCTCCCCATAAGAATCCTCAATGCAGCGGTCCAGAATCTCATCCGAGATGTCATCCGTTACCGTTGAGAAATCATAATCTTTATAGATCGGATCCGATTTTAAGATATCGGAATATCGTTTCAAAACATCATGATAGATGATACCGACATCCTGATCACTCAGTTCATGTTCCTTCCGTTCCTTCAGATTCAGTCCATAAGTCAGGAAATAGGAATAGGGGCAGGCAGCATACTGCTCCATCTTCGAGACCGACCCCTTCAGATTCTTCTTGGACAGAAGCTGTCCCACTGCCGCCGACAATTGCTCGGGCTGATGGAGATAGAAGAAGGAAGAGAGAATCCTGGCCAGATCCAGAGGGCGTGTCTTCTGAAACCAAAGCATAAGGCCGGAAAGGGCCTGGTCGGCTTCCGACAGATCCGAATCAGCCTGGGATCCTGCATCAGAACCTTCCGAAACAGACGCAGTCTCCCGGTAACGGTCTTCCTTTCTTCGCTTCTTCCAGTCCTGCAAGAGGTCCACCAGGACAGACTCTGCCGTCTCAGGACTTACCGCCTGGCTAAGCTCATCCCCTGCATCCGGCCGTTCCACGGAAAGTCCCGGGAAGATCTTCTTCAATTCCCGGAAGAGATAAGACGGCTTTCCTTCGCTTCCGTCCGCATTCCGGACGCTTGTGGAAATATAGATCAGATCCGAAGGCTTAGACAACATCCGAAAGAGATAAAAACGTTGTTCGAAAGACCGCTCCCGGGTCGTTTCCGACAGACGGTAACCGTCTTCTGCCAGCATATTCCGTTCCAGATCCGAAAGGATTCCGCCCCGCTCTTCACTTTTCGGGATCTGTCCTTCATTGGCACCGAGAAGGAAGAGAACTTTGATCTCTTCCAAACGGGTCCTGGTGATATCGCCGAAAAGGACCCGGTCCTTACTGGGCGGAATCCGCCCGATCCGGAAGGTTTCAAAGCCGGCATTTAAGATCTCAAGGAAGTCCTCTGCCGTCAATTTCTCATCTTCCAGGATATCTGCCATCTTATGAAGCAGGGACAAGAGCATGGCAAAGACCTCACTGTCCTCTCTTTCTCTCTTATCATCCCCTGCCTTTTCAAAAGCCAGGGCAGAGCCTTCCAGAAATTTTCGTACTTTCAGTCGGTCCAAAAGATGACAGATCGCCATTGCCATCAGGCGGGGATTTCCCTCTGCCGCCTCTATCTCATCCAGGAAAGGTGTGAGATTCCCCATCAGATTTTCCCGGATCTCATTAATAAGAGCCAGATCATCCTCTGTCATATTGCCGGGCAGATAGGGAAAAGGCTTCTCATAGGAAGATCTGCCGCGAATTCCCATCGCAAGGACATAATTATCCAGAAGGTCCGTATCTTCCCGGCTTAAAATGGGAATACCGGAACGAAGAAGATGGAAAACGCTTCGGTAGGAGAAGTCCATGATCTGAATTTCAAATAAGCCCCGAACAAATTCCATCAGAGGATGCCCGTCCAGAGATGTCTTTCCGTCAACAAAGCATGGGATCTGATAGCGGTCGAAGATCCGGGGCACCAGATTCTGATAAGAGGCGAGGTCCGGACAGACGATACCGAAATCCTTATATTGATATCCCCTGGTCCGGCAGAGTTCCCGTATCTTTGCCGCTGTATATTCCAGTTCTCTTCTCCGGTCCAAAAGGCTTAAGAGATGGATCTCATGATTTTTCCTCCCTGAATAGGGAGACCTTCCTTCCAATCCTCTTTCTCCCTCTGCCATCGTTTTCAGAAGATGGAAGATCTCACCATCTTCCCGGAAACGATGGGAAGGCAGATCCGGGCAGAGAATCGGACTTGCCAGCATGGTATTCGTTTCTTTGGCAATCTTTAAAAGCTCTTTGATCTGCCGCTTACTCATGGCAAAAAGCTCGCTGTCCTCTGCCTCCCTAAGATAATCCTGTTCGGGATCGATCGTGACAGTGACATAGATATCCTTTGCCATGGAGAAGATCCGATAAAGCAGTTTCTTCTGCACCGGCGTAAAACCGGTAAAATCATCGAAGGAGAAGACCGCATTTCTTGCCACCCGGCTTTCCTCAATGACATCGCAGAGAAGATCCGGGATCTCCTCCCGGGTGATATAGTGATCCTTCAGAAAGTCCTGAAAGCCCTGATAGATCACACGGATATCCTTGATCTTCTTCTCAAATTCCCGGGGAAAACCCGACAGGCTCGCGATTTCATCCAGCATTTCGACCGGGATATCGTACTGCTGAAGCTCCGAGATCAGAGATTTCAGTTCGGAAATATAGCCCGGTTTCTTTAACTGCCTCTTTAAAACGGTCAGCCGGTCTGCATTTTTCTCGGCTACCCGCCGAAGGACCAGGTTCTTCCCGACTTCTTCCAAAGTGTCCGGTTTCTTAGTTCCAAGCTCGCTGAAGATCCGATAGGCCAGACGGGCAAAGGAGAGAACTTCGATATTCCTGAGGATATGATCCGGATGAAGCTTAACAAGCTGACTCTGGGTCGACAGAGTGAACTGCTCCGGAACCACGCATAAGAAGCTTCGGTCAGGCTCCTTCCCGGACTGGCGGATCAATTCCTCATACATGCGGTATGATTTTCCGCTGCCAGGATTTCCTAAGATCAGATGTAGTGCCATAGAATCCCCCTTTCCCCTTGTTTGTCTCTTCTTTGAACCTCTTCTTTAATCCTCTGCTTTAATTCTCTTCTTCCATGCGGGTCAGCTTTTTGGCCTGGTCAGCAGCCATCAAAGCATCGATGATATCCTGCAGATCGCCGTCCATGACCTTATCCAATGTATAAAGCGTCAGATTGATCCGGTGATCCGTCACACGGCCCTGCGGGAAGTTATAAGTCCGGCATTTCTCAGAACGGTCTCCGCTTCCGATCTGGGAAAGCCTTGCATCCGAAGCCTCTTTCTGCCGTTTCTGAAGTTCCAGATCATAGAGCTTGGTACGAAGCAGGGCAAAAGCCTTCTCCTTGTTCTGCAGCTGAGACTTCTCGGTCTGACTGTAGATCACAATACCGGTCGGATAATGAGTCAGACGAACCGCCGAGTCGGTGGTATTGACGCACTGACCTCCATTTCCGGATGCCCGCATGACATCGATCCGGTAGTCCTTCTCATTGATTTCAATGTCAAAATCCTCGGCTTCCGGCATGACTGCCACCGTGCAGGTCGATGTGTGGATCCGGCCGCCGGATTCCGTTGCCGGGACCCTCTGGACTCTGTGGACACCGGATTCATATTTCAGAATCGAATAGGCTCCCTGGCCATCCACCTTG
This sequence comes from Lachnospiraceae bacterium, assembly GCA_029100405.1. Lineage (GTDB taxonomy): Bacteria > Bacillota > Clostridia > Lachnospirales > Lachnospiraceae > Lachnocurva. The sequence goes on from JAQXPG010000143.1 coordinate 14,413, forward strand.
AAATTGACCTTCTTCATACCGCCGATCCCGGTTTCTTCACACTCCAAAAGCTCTGTCTTCCAGCCTCTCCGGTCAATGTACTTCATGTACATCCGGTAGATCTCTGCAGCAAAAAGTGCTGCCTCATCTCCACCTGCACCGGCCCGGATCTCCATAATGACATTCTTATCATCGTTCGGATCCTTGGGAAGAAGAAGGATCTTCAGTTTTTTCTCCAGCTTTTCCCGATCGGATCTGGCTTCAGCGAGGTCTTCCTTGATCAGATCCCGCATCTCTTCATCCTTCTCCTCGGACAACATGGCAAGAGAATCCTCGATCGTTTGTCCCTTCTCTTTATAGGCCTTATAGGTCTCAACAATGGGAGTGATCTCCGCCTGCTCCTTCATCAATTTCTGCAGACGTTTGGAATCATTTGCCACATCGGGCTCACTCATGAGATTCAAGATCTCCTCAGATCTCATGATCAAATCATCTAATCGTTCAAACATTTATCTCATCTCTTTCTTTCCAAGTACAACACGGTCATTCCCTGCCAGATCCTGTACGGTTCTTATATCCGTAAATCCGGCATCTTCCATCAGCTTTGTGACAGATTCTGCCTGGTCAAAGCCGATTTCCAGGAAAAGGGATCCCAGGTCATTCAGTCTCTCATAAGCTCCCGGAATCAGCCGCCGATAGATGGACAGACCGTCCGCTCCGCCATCCAGGGCAAGTTTAGGGTCGCCCAGCCGGACTTCCGGCATGAGTCCCGGAATTACATCTGATGGAATATAGGGCGGGTTGGAGACGATAATGTCATAGTTTTTCGAAACTGTTTGATCACAAAAGTCAAACAGGTCTCCCTGATGAAAACAGATTTTCCCTTCGGCTCCCAGTCGCTTCGCATTTTCTCTGGCAATGGAAAGAGCCTTTTCAGATAGATCCGACGCCTCCGGGCAAAGTTCCCCGACCTTATCTCTATTTCTCAAATAAAGCGACAGAATAATACATCCGGAACCCGTGCAGAGATCTAAGATACGGACTCTGCCGGTCCGGCTTAGAAGGTCCTTTTCTGCCTCAATGACCAGGCTTTCCGTGTCCTGGCGGGGAATCAGGACATCTTTTGATACCAGAAATTCATATCCCATGAAATCCTGCACCCCGGTCAGATGCTGGAGGGGCACCCGGTCTGCCCGCCGCATGATAAGGGACCGATAGGCAGTCTCTATGGCATCCGCAGGACAAGATTCCTTTAGGATATAAGTCGAATAGTCCATGCCCGCAGCATAAAAAAGGAGCTCCCTGGCATCAAATTCGGGATCCGGGACCCCATGTTCTCTTAAGATACGGACTCCCTCCTGCCGCAGTTCTCTATAATTCAAAGTGACCTCTCATTCTAGAACAAATATCGCGAAATTTAAAATTCCAATCGTCCCTGATTCCAAATTTTTAAGTCCATAAGATTCCGGAAAATTTCATATCGCTAGAACTTATCCTTGTTCTTTTCCTGAAAGGCCTTCCAGTCAAAGACCGCCTCGACAGAAGCAATCCCGACTTCGATCATACCATCGTCCGGCTCCCGGGTCGTCAGTTTCTGTAAAGCCAGGCCCGGCTTACTCAAGAGATTCACCAGCGGATTCTCAGAACGGCCGGCCCAGCGGATGAATTCATATGAAATGCCGGCCACGACCGGAATCAGAAGCAGACGAAGAAAGATCTGCATCAGAGGATTCGATGACCGAATGAACATGAAGACAAAAATACTGATGATCATGACGATAAAAATGAAACTGGTACCGCAGCGCTTGTGAAGGCGGGTCGACTTTTTCACATTCAAAACGGTCAGGGGCAGGCCATTTTCCACACAATTAATGCATTTGTGTTCTGCGCCATGATACATGAAGACCCGCTTGATATCTTCCATCCTGGAGATCAGTAAAATGTAGACCAGAAAGATCAAAACCCGGATCAGTCCCTCCAGAGCAGTCACCGCAAAGCGGTTTGGGATTAGCCTGCCCATGAGCTTGGACAAGCCGTAAGGGAGCAGGAAAAAGACCAGAACAGCTACGATAAGGGAGAAAGCGAAACTGCCCCAGAGTTCCCGGGATTCCATCTTCTTTTTCTCTTCTTCTGTCATCTTTGCCTTTTTGGCCTTCGTTTCCTCATCATCCTCGAAATAATTGGCAGAGGTCATCAGAGACTGAATGCCGGTCACCAGAGAATAGAAGAAGGATACCATGCCCCGGATAATGGGCACTTTGAGCCATGGATTCTGATCAAAGTTGTCTGTTTTCTCATCGATATGGATACTTTTATCCGGAAGGCGAACTGCGACGGCATATTTACTGCCGGACCGCATCATAACGCCCTCCATGACCGCCTGACCGCCGATTCCTGAATATACTTTACCTGCCACAGCTTTCTCCTTTATTTTGCGGGTTTCGTTCTTAATTTCAATCTATCTCTATTATTCTATCACAGAATGAACGAGTCTCCAAAGCCTGTCCTGAAGTTTGTTTTTCAGACGGCTTTGAAATACTCCGAATGATAGAAGTCAGCTCTTCATGCGTTTTCAAAAGATAAAAAAAGGGCTGAGGAAAAATCCTCAACCCAAATCGACCAACCAGATATAACGATTAGATTATTTGTTATCGAAACCGTACTTCTTGTTGAACTGCTCGATACGTCCGCGAGCCTTGTTAGCCTTCTGCTGTCCGGTATAGAACGGATGGCACTTGGAGCAAACTTCGACGTGGATGTTTTCCTTGGTAGAACCGGTTA
>JAQXPG010000144.1 GCA_029100405.1 Lachnospiraceae bacterium
CGAAAAAAAGGCTTTACCTGCGTCCTTCTTACGATGCCCTTCGACTTGGCGGTATTTGATATGAAGGCCGCGGACTATATTTATCCGAACCTTAAGAAACTTGATGTGAAAAACTGGTATCTGAGCGGGCATTCTCTGGGCGGTGTTGCAGCCGGTCAGACCTTCAGAAGTCAGAAGCATCCCTATGCGGGTCTGATTTTACTCGCTTCCTATGTGACCGATCCGAAGACAGATGCAGGGGATGTCCTGACCATTTACGGTAGTCAGGATCATGTCCTTCATAAGGAAAAGGTTTCTCTGAAAACGAGTCAGGTCGAGGTCCTGGATGGCGGAAATCACGGACAGTTCGGGGATTACGGTCACCAGGCCGGCGATGGGAATGCCAGGATTGATCACAAGACTCAGCAGAGTCGGACGGCTGAGGCTGTATGGGATTTTGTCTCCGGAGAGAGTCGGAAATAGTTCCTTTTTTCAAGTGGAGGGCCCGGCAAGGCGTCGGATCCGGCACATAATGAAATGAATCGTAAGAAATTCCAGAAAGGGTAAAATGATATGGGCCATTTGTTACGCCAGGTTATCATCATTTATCTCATTCTGTCACTGGCTTTGACAGTATTTATGATGGCCCGCATGTATTGGGTCGATCATAAGGCAACCAATAAGAAATTGGGGAAAGCACGTGTTCAGGACTTGAAACGGGCCGGCCGCTGGCGGCAGCTTCCTCTCTATACCATGGAGGAAATTCAGGCCGATAAGAAACTGGGGGATGTTCGGCTGACCATTTTCCCGTGTGACAGTGGAAAACGGGGGAAATATGCCATTGTTCTTCCGGGTGGCGGTTATGCTCATGTGATTACGGATACGGAAGGATACAGTGTCGCAGCCAAGCTGAACGAAGACGGGATCACTGCCTTTGTCCTCGAGTATCGGACCGGCTTCAGCTGCTCGGATCATGCGCCCATGCGGGATCTGGCACGTTGCGTCCGCTTTATCACAGAGCATGCAGATTCGTTCAATGTAGACCCTGCCGGTTATGCCCTGATCGGCTTTTCAGCGGGTGGCAATCTTGCAGGTATTTATGGTACTCGAAAATACGGCTGGCATCTCTATGGGACAGAAAAGCCGGGAGCTTTGATCCTGGGTTATCCCTGGAGTAATATCAATCACTGGATGCAGCATCCTTACTGGAATATCTGGGAAGGCCTGATCGGCATCTGGTTCCAGGAGCGGGGGAATTTCTTCATGTTCCGTACTCACCAGGGAAAAGAAAAAAGAGATTCGCTCTGTGTACAGAAATGGATCGATGACGATTATCCGCCGGTCTATATGTTTACCGGGGATGATGACATTTTGGTCAAGGCAGGTGCACATACGGATGTTTTAGCGAAAGCGCTTCGGAAGAAGAATATACCGCTTTTGTATCAGCGTTTCTTTCAGGTTCCCCATGGAGTGGGCCTTGGAATTGGCACCAATGCAGAGGGCTGGCTGGAAGAAGCCCTGGAGTTTTGGAAAAAAGAGGCCGGGGAATAAATCCCCGGTTCGGATTCGCTTTTTTCCACTGCTCATCTGGTTTTGGAAAAAAGAGGCCGGGGAATTATTCCCCGGCCCTTCATGTGGGTAGATTTATTTCGCTCTCATCTCTGCCAGCTGACAGATGATGTCAATGCAGCACTCTTCACCGAGTGTACCGGAATCCAGTGCCAGATCATAGTTGCTGTAATCGCCCCAATGCTGGTCTGTATAATAACGATAGTAAGTGCGACGCTGCTTGTCCTTTTTCTTGATTCGCTTTTCCACATCCACGTCCTTGATTTCACCATAGCGTTCCAGGACTCTGGCTCTCCGATGTTCCATATCGGCATGAATCAGGACATTGATGCAGGGAATCTGTGCCCGCCGAAGGATATAGTCGGAACAACGTCCGACAATAACGCAGGGCCCCTTCTTGGCTGTTTCGAGAATGACCTTCCTCTGTGCCAAAAAGATTTCGTCCTGGGGACTCTGGAAGTACATGGTGCTGGCTGCGGAAACGTCGAACCATTTATTCGCCATGCTTGCTGTCTCGCCCTGCTCCTCGATCAGTTCCTTGCAGTAACCGCTGTTGATTGCCGTCTGGTTGACGATCTCTCCATCCAAGAAGGGAATATTTAATCTCTTTGCCACCTGTTCTCCGATGGAATGTCCGCCACTGCCGAATTCACGGCTGATCGTAATAATAGGATACATAAAAATCACTCTCCTTGTAGGGCTGGGAATATTCTGACTACACTCTTAGTTTAGTGAATTTGTTGGTAAAATGCAAGATTCCAGAATGCATACAAGGCAGTTTTTACAAAGAACTAGAAGGAGATTTCACTTGTTACATATCGAATTTGCTCCCATGGAAGGAATCACCGGATTCCCCTTCCGAAATGCCTTTGCGAAGATTTATGGAGGAATCTCTGCCTATTACACGCCTTTCTTAACAGTGAACCAGAATAAGAAGTTCGGCAGTCATGATATCCGTGATGTCAATCCGGAGGTAAACCGATGGATTCGTGATGCCAATCCGGAGGTAAACCGATCGGTTCGTGATGACCATAAAAAAGGAAATCAATCGGTCTGTGATGATGTGAAAGGTAAACAATCCATCGAACTGATTCCCCAGATATTAACGAATAAGGCAGATCAGCTGGCTTGGGGAGCTGAAAAACTGTATGAACTGGGCTATGGGGAGGTGAATCTGAATCTCGGATGTCCTTCACCGACGGTTACAAAGCGACACAAGGGCGCGGGTCTCCTTTCTGACCCGGAGGATGTAGACCAGCTTCTGGCGGGAACATTTCGCATTTTGGAGGCAGATGGCTGTCCGGTCTATATTTCCGTAAAAAGCAGGATCGGGATGCAGGATAAGAGCCGGTTCGATGACTTGCTCCGGGTCTATGCTTCTTATCCTCTGCGCCGCCTGGTTCTGCATCCGCGGCTGGGATGCCAGGGTTATGATGGAAATGTGGATCTGGAGTGTTTTTCCGAGGCCCTGCGTGTCTTGCCCTGCCCGGTGATCTATAACGGGGATCTTCGGAAGGTGGAGGATGTAGAGGCTGTTCGTGAGAGGTTCCACCGGGCGGCGGGGATCATGATCGGTCGAGGACTTCTCTATGATCCGAGCCTGGCCCTGAAAATTCAGGAGGGCCAGGATGGCGAGGGCCTCGGTCAGGATCTAAAAGGCCGCTTGAGTTTGTTCGTGTCCTTTCATGAGACACTCCTGGAGGAATACATCCGGGCAAATCCTTATCCGGACAGCTGTGTGCCGCGGATGAAGGAATTGTGGAGCTTCTGGCTGGAGAATCCGGATCTTTTGGAAGTCTTTGGCAGAGAAAGTCTCCGAAAGATGGTTAAGAAGATCAAAAAGAGCCGGAATCTGGAAGATTACCGGCTGGCAGTCAGGAATCTAACCGATTTTGGATGTTAGTCAGGAATCTTTCCGACATTTGTCTGATATGATCGTGGATTGGCATAGGCATCTCTTGCCTTTGGGAGCATCGTTTCCTGCCTCTGGGATCATCGTTTTTTCACAAAACCTTCTTTTCTTATACACAAAATCATCACAATTAGACGATATGATGTAATCATCAAATGAATGAATACTTCATTTGAAAAACTTTTTTTTCATAATCCTCCCCCATACGAGCCGCGTCGAGAGACGCGGCTTACTTATTGCAAATAAAATATCTGCAAGCGGTCACGTCAAGGAACGTGGCTTATTTATTGCAAATAACATATCTGCAAGCGGCCACGTCAAGAGACGTGGCTTTATTATTGTACTAGGAAAATATCTGTAAGCGGCCACGTCAGGGGACGTGGCATTATTATGGTCTTGTCCCGGGCAAAATATCGTAAT
>JAQXPG010000145.1 GCA_029100405.1 Lachnospiraceae bacterium
CTGAATCCTGGGATGGCTTCCATCGGGCATCCGTCCGCCCTCTTCAACCACCATGGCATCATCGGTCAGACTTGCCATGGAGCAGTCCGGATCTTCCGAAAGCAGTCTCTGATAGGCCTCGCTGATCAACTGCCGGTCGAAGGCCTGAGGCGTCTGAATCTCCCAGAGCCTGGACCGGTCCAGGGTGCTGGTGACCCAGTGGTCACTGTCACCCTCTTTGATCGTATTCTTTTCCGGCACCGCTGCGATGGCCGCCCTATATTTCTCCGCGGCTTCCATCATGCGAAGAATGACCTTTTGACTGACAAAGGGTCTGGCCCCATCATGAATCAGGACATAATCTCCCTCTGCCGATTCGAGGCCCCGGAGAACAGACTCCGAACGTTCTTTGCCGCCCGCTACGACTTTCGTGACTTTTCGAAAACCAAAGCGGTGCACGATCTCCTTGACGCAATAATCGATATGACCCGGAGTCACCACAAGAATAATCTCATCCACCGGGCTTTTCTCAAAGGCATCGAGCGCATAATAAATCAAGGGTTTCCCCAAAAGATCCATATATTGTTTGGGCAGGTCGGCATGCATTCTTTTGCCCGAACCGGCCGCCAGAACGATTGCGCTATATTTCATCACATATCCTCTCACCAGGTTGCCAAATCAGGCGATCTTTGCAGAAGCAGCCTGCATTTCCAAGAATCACCGCTCTCCCAAAGCCAGATTCGGAATGGCATTCAGGTCCCAGCCGTCCTGTCTTCCTTTTTGGAAATCATAATAGGCGGCAGCGCCAATCATAGCGCCATTGTCTGTGCAGAGGATCGGACTCGGGCACAAGAACTCCACGCCCCGCTTCTCACAGGCCTCCTTCATGGCTTTGCGGAAGGCGCCATTCGATGCGACACCGCCCGCAATGGCAAATTTAGACCCGCCGTAAGTATCCAATGCCAGCATGGCATGGTCCACCAGTGCAGATACGACTGCCTTTTGAAAAGAAGCAGCGACATCCGCGGTATTGACGGCCTCGCCCTTCATTTGCATGCCGTTCAGATAGTTCAGGACAGCGGACTTCAGACCGCTGAAGCTGAAATCAAAGGGATGGTCCGAAACCTTGGCGCGGGGGAAGTCGATCGCATCGGGGTTTCCTTCCCTGGCCTTCTTCTCAATTTTCGGCCCGCCGGGATAACCAAGCCCGATGGCACGGGCGACCTTATCAAAGGCTTCTCCGGCAGCATCGTCCACAGTCCGGCCCAAAATCTCATAAGACCCGTAATCCAGGACACGAACCAGATGGGTATGACCGCCGGAGACTACCAGACAGAGAAAAGGCGGTTCCAGATCCTTGTGTTCGATATAATTGGCGCTGATATGCCCCTCAATATGATGAACTCCGATCAGGGGCAGATCCCTGCCGAAAGCCAGTGCCTTGGCAAAGGAGGTACCGACCAGAAGCGGGCCGACCAGGCCTGGGCCATAAGTCACACCGACCGCATCAATATCATCCATTGTCACATGGGCTTCCTTCAGGCCTTCCTCTACGACCTGACTGATCCGCTCGATATGTTTCCGCGATGCAATTTCCGGAACGACACCGCCATAAAGCGTATGAATGGGAATCTGTGTGGAGATGGCATTGGACAATACGGTCCGTCCATCCTTAACAACAGCTGCTGCCGTCTCATCACAAGAGCTCTCAATTCCAAGTATTAACATATCTTATTCCTCCGGGAAATCCAGTTCTACCAGGCGTCCGTCTTTTCCGAGCGAAAGCCGCGGGAAAATCTTCTGTGCTGCCTTCAGATAGCGCTCCGGCCGGACCAGAGAAGGCGAGAAATGTGTCAGCCACATTTCCCTGACATCCGCCTTTTTCCCCATCTCCGCTGCTTCATAGAAAGTCATATGCCGGTATTGGCGGGCCTTTTTTACTTTGTCAGGTTCTCCGTACATGCCTTCACAAATGAAAAGATCCGAACCCGCCGCCGCATCAACGATCCGGTCCATGGGCCTTGAATCCGTGCAATAGGTCACCTTGATCCCTTTTCTGGGTGCTCCCATGACCATGTCCGGCGTATAGACCCTGCCGTCTGCCTCTACGGTCTCCCCCTTCTGCAGGGGATTCCAGTACTTGAGCGGGACCTCGAGAGCCTTTGCCTTCTCGACATCAAAGCGCCCTGCACGGGGAATCGACAGGGAATATCCGTAGCAGGTCACATTGTGGCGGACCTTGAAGGCATGGATCTGATAACCTTTGATCTCAAAGTCTTCCTCCTCTTTGGTCAGTTCCTGAAAACGGATCTCGAAGGGAAGTTCCGGAGCAACCACGCGAAGCGAGTTCACCACGCGCTCTAATCCCCTCGGCCCGACCATAGTCAAAGGCTCTGTCCGCTCTGCATTTCCCATGGTAAGAAGAAGTCCCGGCAGACCGCTGATATGATCTGCATGAAAGTGCGTGATCAAAATGGTGTCTATGGGTTTGGGACTCCAGCCGCATTCTTTCATGGCAACCTGGGTGCCCTCGCCGCAGTCAATCACCAGGCTGGATCCGTTATAGCGGGTCATAAGAGAGGTCAGCCACCGCCCCGGCAGCGGCATCATCCCCGATGTCCCAAGTAAAGTTACATCTAACATCTGTCTGTTTTCCCTTATCTAGTCATTTCTAGTCATTTTCAAAAGCATGCGTCATAACGATGGCATCTTCTCTTGGAAAGTTGTAAAAATTCTTCCGGATCCCGCAGGGGAGAAAGCCCCGATTTTGGTACAAAGCCAGAGCCGGCTGATTGGACGGCCGAACTTCCAGAACGATCTGTTCGAGATTTTTCTCACAGCCAAAGTCCAGCATGGCATCCAGGAGAAGACCGCCGATCCCCTGGCCTCGATAACCCCTTTCCACAGCAATGGTCTCCAGTTCTCCATCGAAGTCCGTGAAATATAAGACCAGATAGCCGAGGATATGTTCCCCTTCATCGACTGCCGTAAAAATCCGGGCTGTCTCTTTCAGGTCCAGGGCATCCTGAAAGCCCTTCAGGCTCCAGGGCTCCGAGAAATTATCGGCCTCGATCCGGGCCACTTCGGTAAGATCCTCTCCCCTCGCCAGGCGAATCCGGATGCTTTCGGAAAGGTCACCGGTCATTTCTGATTGTCCTTTCCGATCTGTGCAAGAGATTTCTCTGCTTTCTTTTCATCCTGGCCGGCACTTTTCTTACTATTTAACTTTTGTTTTCGTTCTCTCTCAGCCTGGGAATCTCTGAGATAATTCGGACGATGATCTTCTCCTTTTTCCAGCTTTCCCTCTCCGGCATATACATTGGCCAGGGCAGCCAGAGCTCCTGCTCTCTGCAGTCTCTCATGGAAGGGGGCAAAAGAATAGGGAACGGTCAGTTCCTCTCTTATCCTGTCCCGGAAAACCGGAATTCCATCTCCCAGGAATGTCACCTTCTGACCGCGTTCGTTCAGATCTTCGATGATTTCTTCGATGGAAATGGCACATTCCGGCCGTAAAACATCCATGGCGACGGTGTGGTCTGCATTTGTATGAAAAGAATAGATACCGGTATAAGTCTGCTGGCGGCGGGCATCTAAGATCGGGCAGACCAGGCCCTCGGCGCCGGCCATGTTATAGGCAATGGCATCCACGGTCGGGACAGAAATGATGGGGACATTCCAGGCAAAAGCCAGACCCTTGGCCGTGGCAGAGCCGATGCGGAGACCCGTGAAACTGCCCGGGCCGCCGGCGACTGCAATCGCTTCGATGGAATCTTTGGTCTCGCCGGTCAGTTTCAAAAGGGCATCCACCATAGGAAGCAGGGTCCTCGAATGTGTCTTCTTCGTATTTGTGGTATATTCGCCAAGAAGCTGATCACCGTCTGACAGAGCAACCGAGGCGACAAGGCCTGATGCATCCAGACTTAGAATTTTCATAAAACTGGTCCTTTCTTTTCCTTATCAGAGATCTTCCACCGTGATCCGCCGGTAGTCAAAGCCTTTCTCCAAATCCTTTTCAATGGTGATCTGCCGATAATGCTCCGGCATAAGATCGGAAATCAGCTCCGCCCATTCGATCAGGCAGAGCCCGTCCCCATAGACATAATCGTCAAAGCCGACCTCATCCATCTCCTCCGGATCGCCAATGCGATAGACATCGAAATGATAGAGGGGCAGGCGGCCGGACCGGTATTCCTGTAAGATTGTAAATGTCGGGCTGGAGACCGGCTCGGTGATGCCGAGGCCTTCTGCGATCCCTTTTGTAAATACGGTCTTTCCGACACCCAGGTCTCCGGTCAGTGCGATCACATCAGAAGCCTTGGCTTCTTCTCCCATTTTTTTGCCCAGAGCACGTGTCTCCTCTGCCGATCTGCTTTCAAAAATATGCTTCATAATTTTATAACTCTCATATGGTGATTATTTGATCTTCCCATGAACTCATATTATAACACGAAAAGAAAGGCAAAAAAAGAGACCGCCCCGGGCGATCTCTTTTTCCTTCGGATATCGTCTGTATTCAGACCATCAGCCTCGTCTCCCATGAAGGACCGGAGAAAGTGGCTTGTAGATGAGCATGGTGATCATCACACTGATGATTCCTTTTACAAAAGTAAAGGGAACATTGAATAGCAGAAGTGCCTGATTCATACTGCGAACAGAAGGGATGATGGCCTGATACATCTTGAGGACAACTTCCTTCGGCATGAAATTATAGTATACAGGATAAACCAGGAAGATATTGGCCGGAAGGGAAATCAAAGCCATTGCTGCTGCTCCGACGAATGCACCGATCAGGGCGCCGGTTCTGGTTTTCTTCCTCTTGTAAATCAAGCCGGCAACCGCTACGAATACGGCGCCTAGGATAAAATTCGAGATCTCGCCGATACCAAAAGACTGGCTTACTGCGGAATGAAGCAGGTTCTTGATCAGTTCAATCACAATGCCTGATACCGGGCCAAGTGCGAAGGATCCCAAAAGAGCCGGCAGATCCGAAAAATCAAATTTAATAAAGCTTGGCATAAAAGGTACTGCAATTTCGATGTACTGGAGGACAAAAGCAGCTGCCGACAGAATTCCGGTCACAGCAAGGAAACGAACGATTCCTGTCGATTTGCTGTCATTTTCTTCGATGGCTCTGGCCCGCTCTTCCAGGTCCTTTCTCTCTTTTTCGCGATTCTTCTTTGCTGCCAGTTCTGTCAGCGGGTTTTCTTGCTTCATTGTCTGATTTAGTGTCTTTTCCATCTCTTTTTCCTTTCCGTAGACGAAAGCTTGTCTTCGAAACTTACTTAAGAGAAGTTTCTGCCTCAAAAAAAGCCCCGAGTCATTAGACTTGGGGCTTTGAAATCGGTATCTTCTATGAGTTTATTAGAGTTTATTATGAGTTGTCTCTGAGTTTTCTCTGATTATGAGAATCCGGATTGATTCGGATCCTGTCTGATCTTCCACTCTATCCGGCTAACCGGATCTCATAGAATCTGCTTCTCTTCTTCCATCCAGACTATAACTGTCGGTACCGGAGTTACACCGGTTCTTGCACATGCTCGCGGACTTTACCGCCGATCGGGAATTGCACCCTGCCCCGAAGAACTTATTTAATTTACAAAAAGACTATAATGCACCTGCCCTCTTCTGTCAAGGCTGACTTTCATCACTTGCCCCGCTCAAATGCGAAGTAGACCATAATAGAATCTTCTGCCCGATGGAGCCAGACACCATTATCCTCGTCATCATCCGCGGTCAAAGGGGAAATCTCATAACGGCCATATTCATGTCCTTTGCGGGGATTCTTGCCATACTCTGCAGCATTGCCATAATCCTTCTTCTGGAAACGCGACACAGCACCCATCAAAAGATTCTCCGTCTTCTTATCGCCCAGGAAAACTTCCCGAATCCCCCGCGACAGATAAACCGGATCTCCATTGATGTGATTATACTCCGTTGATCCGAAGCCCTTCTTCTTTACAAGTTCCTGCAGATCTTTGAATTTTTCCATAGTGATTTCCCCTTTC
>JAQXPG010000146.1 GCA_029100405.1 Lachnospiraceae bacterium
CTTCCTGCCTCCTCGGACACTTCTCCGAGGAGATCCATCTCTTCCCGGTTTTCACCGAGGAGATTCAGCTTATCCTGGCGCATATCCAGAAGCAGATTTGCCGAAATGATATCCTGACGGTTCAATTCTTCCGAGATCTCATCCGTAAGGGAAATAATCTCTCTTAGGATATTCTGTCTCCTTTTCAGAAGGATCGCCAGTTTTTCCAGATTTAAATCAGAATTTTCCATAGGGATGGCCCATCCTAAACGATTACACGCTTCTCTTCTGCGATACGCTCTACATTCGTCTTTGTACCGGCCTGCTTGAATCCGTCTCGTAAGTCACTTATGATCTCGATCAGGGCCGGGATCTCGTCCCTACGTCTCTCACGACTGGCAGAGATCCGCCCACAGTCATAGAGGATGTACTGATAGAGACGGTTTAGATCCGCCGCTACCGGCTGAGACAGATCCAGAGTGCGGACCAGATAACGGATAATGCGGGTGAAGTAGTCCATATGGGACTCAAAACCTTCATAGTCCTTATCCTCTAGTGCCAGGTCCATTCGTTTCAGATCCTTGATCGCTTCATCATAAAGAGTCAGAAGAAGTTCCAGCTGACTCATGGATTCAATGCTTTGGTTCTTATACTTCTGATATGGATTCATTTTTTTCTCCTTTTTATCAGCCTGACAGTCCTGAAATATAAGACTGCTGGGCATTCATCTTGGAAATCAAAGTTTCAAGAGAATCGAACTGGCTCTTATAACGATCCTTCTCTGTGGACAGCTGATCTTTTAAGGATGTAACTGCCTGCTGCATCTGCTTGATCCTGGTATAAGAACTGTTATTGACCAGAGATCGGCTCAAACGGCTGGATCCGGCCTCTTCCACCAGTCTACCGTAGGAATTCCCGTTTTTTGAGGAATAGCGGGTTGCAAAAGGTGTCAGGGTGTCTTCAATTACTTGGACCAGACCGGATTTTTGGCCATCACCGCTCATGACCTTGGAAACAAGATCCGGATCCGTCTCTAATGCGGACCGGAATTTCGTTTCATCGAAGACGATCTTGCCGCCATCGGAATAATCATCCGACATGCTGATACCGATCTTTGACATATCCTGATAGGAAATGCCGGAATTCATAGCCTTGGTGAATACCGTCTGCAGAGCATCGTTAAAATCAGAAAGTGTCGTATTATTATACAGAAGACCTGTCTTGGCTTTTTCTTCCCACTTTTCGACCTGCTTATCCGACATTTCATCCTTCTGGGCATCTGTCAGAGGGCTGTAGCCGGATTCCGGACGTGTGGTAAGCTCCTTCTGGGTCGTCGAAACAATCTTATTATAGGCATCGATGAATTTCTTCACCTTTTCCACTGCAGTATCCGCATTGGCCTTGGCGGAGAAACTGACGGCCTTGGAGGAATCCAACTGGCCGGTCTGACTGCCATCGTCATTTAACTTATAGCCGAAGGTCCCGCTGACAGAAACGGTCAGACCGTCAATTGAGAAACGATTGGAGGATGAAGACAGATTCTGACTGACGCCATTGCCATAGTCGTAGACAAGCTTTGCATTCTGACCATCCTTTTCAACAGCCCCATTTCCCTTGAAAATAGTATCCGCACCGCCACTCAGCTGAATGGTACGTCCGCTTCCGCTCTGTTTGGAAACCAGGACAAACTGGTTGGACTGCTGCATATAGGTCGCTCTGACGCCGGCTTCCGAGCTATTGATCTTAGACAGAAGCTCATTTACGGTCGTATTGGAATCCAGTCCGTTAATTTTCGTACCATTGATCGTAAAGTCCTTCAGAAGGGCATCGAACTCTTCCCTTGATGTGATCTTCGACTTATCAAATCCCAGACGATCCAGATTGGTATAGAGATCGGTATTGAGAGAGAGATGATTGGAGGCATTCTCACTCAGGCCTATATTCTTCCGAAGCTCTGCATCCTCAATATTCAAGGTGACGCTGGAAGTAGTATCCTTGCTGGAAAAGGCTAAGGTCTTTGTTGCTGCATCAAAAGAGACTACGACCTTATTTTCACCGAAAGCCTTGTCCACCTTACTCTGTAAAGCTTGTGCAAAGGCCTGGATCTTCTGCTGATCGCTTGCTGTAGTGCTTGTCACATCGGAAGGAAGCTGTGCTTCCCACTCCTTTTCATCCGGAAGGGTGACACGGGTACTGTCACCGCCGTAGCTAATCGAAAGTCCCTTTCCTGCCATCTGATCCAGGATCGAAGATTCTTTGACCGAAGCCTCAGCAAAAGTCTTCGAACTGGCTTTCATCAGACTGTTAAAATCCGTAAGGCTTAATCCCTTGGTCTTCTGATCTTCCGTCAGAGTCTGATCCGATGTCATGCCGAGTGCTTCCAGGACATCCCTGTCGGCCTTGATCTGATAATCATTGTCCGAAGTCTTAAAAGCATCGGTATCAATAGAGATCTTACCATTGTCTGAAAGAGCAAACCGGATCTTACCATTGTTCTTCAAGGACATGCCGCCGGAAGAAGCCAGGGCTTCATTCAATTGTTTTACCAGTTCTGCCTTATCCGACTGGGTATAATCGATGGTTACTGTCTTTCCCTGTGCATCGGTATAACTCGTTGGGAAAGTAATGCTTCCGCTTTCTACGAACTTTTTCGAAGAACCATTGTATTGACCAAAAGTCAGGGTCTTGCCGCGAAGATTGGACACGGAAGTTTGAATCAATTTTCCATTTCCATCGAGAAGAGCATTGGTCTTTACTGCTTCTGTCGTTCCCTTACTTCCGGAAATGGTCGTCGCACTCGTTGCAAGCTGAGATACGCCGAGAATCCGGATATTATCGACCATACTCGATGTTCCCGAAGCCGAAACAAGAGCTGCGGAATCGGAATTTCCCATCGTTGTGATCTTCGATCTCGCATACAGGCTCGAATCCTTCAGAGAGTCTGTGGAAGAATACATAAGATAGTTATCTTCCAGATCCAGAACAGAGTCCGTGATCGACCGGAGGGAATCCCTGGTCCACTCTTCCTTGGTAATAGCCTGATTCTGTTTATCGATCTTCGTCTGCGTACCGCTGACCATCTGCTTGATCAGAGAATCACGATCCAAACCGGAAACCAGACCACCGAAACCGGAAATACTGGTATCGCCTAGTGCGGATGATGAACTTGTTGAACTAGTGGAAGAAACCTGCATTCCTTAGCCTCCTTTTTATTACTCTATCGATAAGGAAACGATCTTAAGGATCGTCCCCGTCCATTCACTTTCATTTAGATTCATTTACTTTGATTCTGTTACTATATCGGCGAATTTCGCCGATAAAATAAGGCAAATCCAAGAAAGAAGACGAAACAAAAAGGAGCGGGGGCCTTAATCCTCGCTCCTTTCATGATGTGGATTGGCAGCCACCTCTTTACAGGCTCGAAGGATGGCAGCCCTGATATCATTTCCAAACCGGGCGCCGTAATAGCTGATACGGGGTGGTTCGGAATTTTTCTGCATGACACAGTATTTGGGTTTCAAAGAAGACAAGGTCAAAGCCAGAACATCCGCCTGACAGCGTTCGCAGGTACACATGCCCATTTCTTCCATGGTCTTTTTAATATTGGCATGTTGAAGGAGAACAGCCGTCACATTGACAATATGATAGCCATCCAGGTTACTGCCGGCTTCAGAAACCGACCCGAAGACACTTTTTTTCAGATTATCTTCCAGACCCTTCCGGATATCTGCAGAGATCCGGGCATTCTCCCGACTCTCATTTACAATCGTCACCTTGGTCCGGTTCATGCGGCTGAAATCGGCATGATGGGGACGTGTTTCCGGATTTTTTTCCAGATCCTTTTTTGAATCTCCTGCGCTTCGATTCGCAGTAAGATCCATGGAAGAATCTTTGTCTCTTTCTGTTTTATCACCATTGAGAAGACTTTCCAGAGACTGGAAGGCATCCGCGGGACTCTGGTTAAATAACTTTTCTCTCTCCGCCAGCAGTTGTTCCTGACTGAAGAGATCCTCCAGAAGGGCATTTCGGACAGCTTCGCTGCTCTTATCCTCTCTCTTATCTGACATAGATCAAAACTCCTAAAAAATGAAACGATATGAAGATCAGTAATAGCCTTAAGTTAAGTTACATGGTCCGAATTACTTCTGCTTCTTGTAACGTGCCAGAAGCCCGTCTACGACCTGAACCAGATGTCCGATCTCCGGCTTACTCAGCTGATCGTCTGCTCCGACTTCCTTTCCCTTCCGATACATCTCTTCGCTGATCAGGGAGGAGAAAATGACGACCGGGATCTTCTGAAGCCTCTCATCATCCTTGATTAATTTGGTCAGACGGTGACCATCCATCATGGGCATTTCCAGGTCCGTGATGACAAGAGAGACCTCATCGTAGAGATTGGAATCATCGCGAATGGCAGAAAGGGCATCCCAGCATTCCTGTCCATTGTCGAAAACGGTAATATTGGTATATCCGGCCTTCTCCATGGCCGCCTTTACCATCTTCTGTAAGAGAACGGAATCCTCGGCAATATAAATCGGATAAGTATTATTCTGACGAGGCCCTAAATCATCGATCTCTGAGATCTGTATGCTGGTTTCCGGAGCAATTTCCGCTACAATCTTCTCGAAATCCAGAATCGTCACCAATTCATTCCCGGCCTGGGCAATACCGGTCGCAACGCTTTCTCCGTCATTGGCCAATGTCCGGTCCGGCTTACTGATGTCCCTCCAGGACAAACGGCTGATGCCGGCAATGGAGTCCACACGGAATGCGACCATCATCTTGTTAAAATTGGTAACAATAAAGAGATCTCTGGCATTCTCCTTCAATTCAATGGGTTCTCCGGTCAGATAGGCAGCCAGATTAATGACTGTGATCAGATGTCCCCGCGGTTTAAAGAAACCTTCCACAGCCGGATGAGAATGAGGCATGGGCTTTACATGGCTTGCCATCATAATCTCCTTGACTTTGGCGACATTGATGCCATAGGACTCGTTTCGGACGGAGAATTTCATGATCTCGATTTCATTGGTACCTGTTTCCAGGAGAATCCCTTCTTTTTTCTTTGCTGTCATCTTGAACTCCTTTTCCATTCCAAAATCACTTCTGATTTATCTAAAAACTTCGCTGTTCCTTCAGCGAACGGTTTACTACGCATAGGTCTATATTTTAATCCATGATGATATAGTCTGCATACTGCAAGGCTTCTAAAGGACGATCTCCTTGCCGCCGGCCGGCCGGATCACTACCTTGCCGCTCCCGACATCCAGAGTCATTGTCCTGGCCGCCTCGCCTCCGACATCTTCTCCCTGAATTAAGAGACCTTTCTCGGCAAGAATTTCACGCACTTTTGCGATATTTTTTCTTCCGATATCGCCCAGTCCGCCTTCCTTCTCGTTGACCGGGAACATTCGGGCTCCGCCGGCGATCTTCACAACGGTATTTTCTCTTGTAAAACCATGTTTTTCCAGGATCGCCCAGGTCGTTCGGATCCCCGAATCCGCATATTTCATGTCATTCGGATCCCGCCCGGCAGGCTGTTCTGGAAGCAGAATATGGAGCAGAGCGCCCATTTTACGGCAGGGATCATAGAAGCTGATCCCCACACAGGACCCAAGTGCATAGGTTGTAATATCGACATCTCCTTGGGCCATTTTCATATCCGATATCCGGACCAGGTATTGTTTTCTCATCTTGTTACCAGAATCCATCAAAGTATTGATGGAAAGTCCTCCCCTTCCCATCAGCCTCTTAACTGGTTGATGGTCTGCATGACCTCATCCGACGTGGTCACCATGCGAAGATTCATCTGCATGGCTCTCTCGGTTTCGATTACCTTCGTCATTTCCTGTGCCAGATCTGTTCCGCTGACTTCCAGCGCACCGCGGGTAAGCTTGCTATCCGGGTCAGGACTTACCGTATTCTCATTATCGCCATCCTGGATGGCAAAGGCATTGTCTCCTACGGAAAGAAGACGGGAGGGAAAAGCAAGGCGAAAGACTCCAACTTCGCTTCCCTCTGCCAGATCCGCCTGGCCTTCTGCATTGGTCTCCATAGGAATCCTCTGACCATTCCTGTCAAGAACCAGCTGATTGGACTCATTCATAAGGAAGAATTGCCCCTCCCCCATCTGGCCGGCATGGAAGTGACCGTCTCTGGTAAATGTAAGGCGACCTGTCGCAGGATCTTCCAGGCCGAAGAAACGATTATCGCCGTTGATTGCGAAGTCCAGGTTTCTTCCGGTATCTGTAAAAGCAGCCGTCCGAAAGTCCGTATGCGTGGACACGAGACGGGCACCGGATCCGGTACGAAGATTACTTTCTTCATCTTCGGGTGCATGGAGATTGTATTTTACCAGCTCCTGGAAAGAAGCATCCTTTGCCTTATATCCATTGGTATTGATATTTGCAAGGTTGTTGGAAACCACATCCAGATTTTTCTGCATGGTGCCGGCGCCGACTGCACCGGTCCAGAATGACATATCCATTGTTTCTCTCCTTTATTAGATCTGGCCTACATCATTGGAGGCCTTGCTGAGCACATTGTCATACATACGAAGCATCTGTGCTGCACTTTGCAGTGCTCTCTGAGAAGACATCATAGAAGTCATCTCCTTTACCATATCCGCATTGGAGCGTTCCAGGCTTCCATTGATCAGCCTGGTCTGTCCTGTCAGATCACTTCCTGCATCATCTGACCGATAGAGGCCGCTGTCTTCCTTGACCAGCTGATTCGTATCAAGACCGGTCAAGCGGATCTGTCCGGCGATTCTGCCGTCCGCCTGATAAATGATTCGGCCATAAGAATCCATATTGACATCTTCATTGTCTAAATGGATCGGATTTCCATCCTGTCCGAGAACCAGGCCCAGTCCATCCAGCATGAGATCGCCATTCTCATTCAGAGAAAAGGAACCATTCCTGGTATAGCGAATTCCTTCATTGGTCTGAATATTGAAGAAGCCCTCTCCCTCAATCGCAAAATCATACTTCTGTCCGGTCTCGTGTAAAACCCCCTGGGAAAAATCCGTAAGAGTTTCATCCGCCTTGACGATTGGCGTCTGGACTCCAAGCTCCTTGGGATTCTTTTTATTGTATCGGCCGGTCCGGATCAGCATTTCTTCGTCAAAAGTACTGTTGACCTGGGTATCCTTCTTATATCCGGCTGTTTCAATATTGGCAAGATTATTACTGATCGTATTCAGATTTCTCTGCTGGGTCAGCATTCCGCTGGTCAGTTCATAAAATCCCTGGTACATCCTTCTCTCCTTCTCACTCTCTCATCAGCTTCTGAAGCTTTCGTATTGCCTGGGCATGAAGCTGTGAGACACGCGGCTGACTGATTTCCATCACATCGGCAATCTGGCTCATATTGAGATTATCGACATAATAGAGTGAAATTATCATCTTTTCTTTCTCTGCCAGGCGGTCAATACAGGAGGCAAGCTGGCGGGTCGTCTCTTTATTCATGAGACTGGCCTCGGGAAGGACCCCTTCATCTTCTGTCGGGACCTGTAAAACTGCCTCATCCGTATCATCGTAGGTCATATCCAGAGAAAGAACATTCACCATGGTTGACATGCTTCGGATCTTTCGTAACTTTTTTATATCGATATCCGCTTCCGCTGCCACTTCTTCATCTGTCGGTGCCCGCCCCAGTTTCTCCGTGAGCTTTGTCTGAATCTCCTCCAGATTCTTCCGGTCTCTGTGAAAATTCCTTGGCATCCAGTCATTTTTCCTCATAAGATCGATCACCATGCCCCGGATCCGTTGAGAAATAAAGGTATCAAATTTATTATCGCGAGCCGGATCATAACGGTCGATTCCCTTCATGATCTCCAAAACACCCTCGTTAATAATATCTTCCGGTTGTGTAAAGCTGATATAGAGATCCCGCATCTGATAGGCGATGGCTTTTACGATAAAGAGATAACGGAGGGTCAGCTCCTGACGAAGAATCTGTTTGATCCCTTCATCATTTTCTTTTCGATAAAGATCGAACAGCTCCTCATTGGTCTTTTCTTTCAACTCATCCATAGACATAACTTTCTCCCATTCACCGGAACTGGTCTGCATTTTACAATCAGAAAACGGTTCAGTCATTTCCATCTTCCAGTTTCAGGCTACCGATCGACTGTATCTGAACATTGCTTGCCACTTCGTTAAAGGAAAGCACCCGAACGTTCGGGAAAAACTGGGCAATCAAATGATAAAAATGGGTTCGCATCACCTGTGAGGTCAGGATCACAGGCGGCTGATCCAATTCGGAAAACTTCTTGACTCCGCTTTGTACCTGGCGGATCACGCTCTGCAGGATCTCAGGCGACAGAGCCAGATAAAAGCCGTTTTCTCCCTTGGAGAGAGAATCCACCATAGCCCGCTCCAGATCCGCATCCAAGGTAATGACTCTCATGTTGCCATCTTCGGTATACATACGAGTGATGGTCCGTTTCAATGCCATACGAACCTGTTCTACAATACCGTCGATGTCCTTGGGGCTTATGCCCTTGTCTACAATAGCTCCGGCCATGGTCTCCAGGATCGTCTCCATGTCCCGGATGGCAACACCTTCTTTTAAGAGCTGGACCAGGACTCTCTGAATCATACTGTAAGTCAGAACCGGTCCGACTGTTTCTTCCACCAGTTCCGGTGCCGTCTGTTTCAAGTTGTCAATCAAACGAACCACTTCCTGTCGGGTGATGAGTTCAAAGGCATGCTGACGGATGACTTCCGACAAATGGTTGATCATAACAGACAAAGGATCGATGACGGTATAGCCGTAAAGCTCCGCTTTCTCCCTGTTTTCCGGCCGGATCCATTTACTGGGGATGCCATAGGCCGGCTCAATGGTGTCGATACCGTCCACCTTATGGCTGACCTGATCGGATTCCAGAGCGAGAAAATAATCGATCAGGATCTCACCACGGGCAACTTCCTCGCCTTTGATCCGAATGCAATATTCATTGGTTCCCAAACTGGAAGAATCCCGAAGACGAATGGATGGCACGACAAAACCCATATCCTGAGCATATTGCCGTCGGAAGATCACAATCCTGCTGATCAGCCTGCCTCCCACAGATTCGTCCGCCAAAGGGATCAGACTATAACCGAAATCCAGCTCACAGGGTTCCACTTGAAGAAGCTTATAAACATTATTGACGTCTTTGTAATAGTCTGCTTCCTGAACGGGTTCGGGCGCCTCGGCTGCGGTCTTCGTTTCCTCTGCCGGCGCAGGTGCTGTGGATCTCCTCCCGCTGCCTCCGTCTCCGAAGACTTCTTTCGTTTTGGCAAAATCCGGCTGTTCCTTCATCTTCTTCTCCAGGAAGAAGCCTGCTGCCAGAAGTCCGCCGCCTACCAGAAGAAGATAAGGAATGGGCATACCCGGGATGACAACCAGAAGAAGCATGACTGCACCGGCAATGGAGAAGGCTCTGGGCTGGGCCAGGAATTCTCTCGAGATATCCTCATTCAAGGAGCCTTCTGCGACTGCTCTTGTGACGATCATACCGGTCGAAGTCGAAACCAGGATCGAAGGGATCTGTCCGACCAGGCCGTCACCGATGGTTGCGATGGAATAGGTCTGAGCAACGGTCTGCAAGTCTCCGCCGCCCTGCACCATACCGATAATGATACCGCCGATCAGATTGATCATAGTGGTAATGATGGACATGGTGGCATTTCCTTTGACGATTTTCGTTGCACCATCCATAGAGCCGTAGAAATCGGACTCTCTCTGCACCTTCAACCGTCTTCTGGAGGCCTCAACATCATCGATCAGACCAGCTCCCATATCGGAGTCGATGGCCATCTGTTTTCCGGGCATGGCGTCCAGATTGAAGCGGGCAGCTACTTCAGCGACTCGCTCGGCACCCTTATTGATGACGATGAAATTCATGAGGACGATAATAATATAAATGACGATACCGACAACAACATTGCCTTGCAGAACGAAGTCACCCATGGCCTTGATGACATTCCCGGAATTTCCTCCGTTGGAAAGAATGTTTCTGGTCGTGGAAACATTGATCCCAAGCGTCAGAAGCGTCGTCATCAAAAGCAGAGTCGGGAAGATTGAGAATTCCAGGGGTTCGTGAATAGACATGGTAATCACAAGGATCATCATGGAAAGTGCCATATTCAAAAGAATGAAGACATCAATGATGCCGGCTGGGATCGGGATGATCATCATCAGAATAATGACCAGGACCATCACTGTCATGGAATTCTGTAATACTTGTTTGACGAACTTAGGCATATTACGACTTCTCTTACCGCTCTTACTATTATTATGGAACTATGATTCTTACAACTCTTACTTCAGGATATCCTCTCTGCCTTCTTTCCGGTAGATCAAAACCAGGATTTCGGCAACGGCTCCGAAGTATTCAGGCGGGATCTCCTGGTCCAGGTCACAGGCACTGTAAAGGGCCCGGGCCAGGGTCTTGTTTTCGATCCAGGGGACCCCGTTTTCTTCTCCGACTTTTACGATCCGAAGTGCCATGGAATCTAATCCTTTTGCCAGGACAACAGGCGCTTCATAACGATCGGGATCGTATTTCAAAGCGACAGCAACATGGGTCGGGTTTCTTATGATCACATCCGCTTCCGGCACTTTCTGCATCATACGGCGCTGGGAGATCTCTCTCTGCTTTCTCTTAATCCGGCTCTTGGTCTCCGGATTTCCTTCTTCCTGCTTTAACTCATCTTTGACTTCCTGCTTGGTCATCATGAGATCTCTCTTATGCTGCCATTTCTGAAAGGCAAAATCTACAACCGCGATGACACCGAAGGCCAGGCTGACTTTCACCACCAGGTTGAATATCATATCAAACAGGGCAATCAGGGCGGAATCCGGTGTCACATGCTGGAGTCTGACCGCCGGCAGGATATCTCCTTTGATCGTGGAATAGACCAGAAAAATCAGAATCGTGATCTTTAAAAGATTCTTCAGCATTTCAAAGAGATTTCGTAGAGAGAAAAGTCTTTGAAATCCTTTGGCCGGATTGATCCTTTCGAACTTGGGCTGCATGAGTTTCGGCGTTACCGCAAATCTCGTCTGGACACCATCTGCTGCAACGGAAACGGCAGAAAGGATCAGAAGAAGAGGCAAAGTCGCCGCTGCTGCCGCCTTAATGAACTCTTTGGCCACCTGACCGGACAGGGGAGTGTTATTTCCGATCATCTGAAGAATATAATTCAGGAAGACACGCAGGTTCTGGTCTATATTTGACCTCTGTATTTTCAGAAGAAAAGCGCCGGCAAGGAGGATAGCCACAGTACCGATGTCCCGGCTCTTAGCGATATTACCTTCTTTTTTGGCATCATCCAGTCTTTTTTGGGTGGGCTGCTCGGTCTTACCGTCACGGTTTGGCATGGCTTTCCTCCTTTCCCTGGTGCTTGTTTATCAAAACCTTTCATCTTACGGAAGAATCTCTTATGACTTAAGAGAAATATCCGATAGATTGATATAGATGCGTGAACATGTCCTTCCAGATATTGGTCAAAAAGCCGGACATGGGATTAAAAAGAACCATAAGCATCACGAGTCCGACTGCGATCTTCATCTGAAAACTGACAGCGAAGATATTGATCTGCGGCACAATACGCATAAGAATACCGATCCCGACCTCAGTCAGGAATTCCACAACGATGACCGGCATGGCGAATTGCAGACCGAGGGCAAAACAGGCCGTAAAATAGTTCAAGACAAACTGTGGCAGATCACTTGATATCACTACATGTCCAAAGGGTATGTCCTCCACGGTCTGAAAGACGATCTTTAAGAATTCTACATGTCCGTCATTTACCATAAAGATCAATAACATGAACATGAGATAGATTCCGCTGGATACGCTCATCTGTGCATTGGAAGAGGGATCATAGACCTGAGCCATGGAGAGACCCATGGTATAGTCCATGACCGCCGTACCGAACCGCACGACAAGCATGGCAAGTTCTATGCCGAATCCAAGCACAAAGCCGATGAAAAGCTCACGGACAATAGCTATGGAAAAGGCCAGGACCTCTGTCGGAGGATTCACAGTCATTTGTCCGCCGGTCCAAATATAGACCATAAAGGACAGAGCCAGCGTCAGGCCGCCTCTTGCCAGCGGCGGAAAGTCCGACCTGCCGTAGATCGGATTCAAAGCGATGGCTCCGGACATCCGCGCCAGGATCAGGGCCAGATAGGTCACAATATACTGCGGATCCATAAGCTAGCCTCCGGCAATCATCGACAGGATACTTTTGAAGAAATCCTGCAAGGTGACTAAGATCGTAGATCCCAGGATAAAAATCATTGCGACGATCCCGACCAGCTTTAGAACAAACATGACCGTCTGCTCATTGATCTGTGTAACCGCCTGGAAGATCGCCACGATAATGCCGATCACCATACTGACCAGGAGGAAAGGCAGGGCGATTCGAAGGGCCAGAAAGAAGGTCTGCCGCATGACGTCAAGAACCTGTGCATTACTCATGAAGCCTGCCTCCTATCGAAAACTATTGACAATGGTCGAGAACATCAGATCCCAGCCATTGACAGAAACAAACAGTAGAAGTTTAAAGGGCATGGACACCATGGTCGGCGGCATCATTGCCATACCCATGGCCATCAGAGTCGATGCCACGACGATATCGATCAGAAGGAAGGGCAGGTAAATCAGGAAACCCGCCATAAATCCTCTCTTTAATTCATTGGTCATAAAGGCCGGTGTAATGATGGTGAGAGGATACTGGGTCGGATCCTTCAATTTCTCCTGTTTTGCCATGGACACGAACTTGTTTAAGGTCTTCTTTTCCGTATTCCGGAGCATGAATTTCTTCATGGGCTCCTCCATCTTCACCATGGCTTCTTCCTGATTGATCTGTCCGGCCTGATAGGGTTCTATCGCCTGGGTCCGGATCTGATTCATGGTCGGTGTCATGATGAAGAGAGTCAGAAAAAGAGAGATCCCGATCAGGACAATGTTCGGAGGTGTCTGCTGAACGCCCAAAGCCGTTCTGGTGAAGGATAAAATGATGATGATACGGACAAAACTCGTCATCATGATGACGATGGTGGGAAGCAGGGCTACCAGAGTGATCGTATAGATCATATCCAGTGCCGGTACATTGCCTCCGTTCAAGCCCGAGATCACTTGTGTCGCTGTGTTCAAGTCATTCATTTCTTCAAAACGTCCTTTCCCGGGTCAGCATGCCCGGTATATTTCTTGAAGTTGTATATTAACAACTCCTTGAAAGTCCCCTTCGCATCCTTTCCCGGGAAATGAAAATCCGAAGGCGTATCTTCATCCTTGAAATCGCCCTCCAGTTTTGACAGGAGACGAATGTCTCCATTTGTAGATCCGACCAGATAGTTCTCGTCCTTGATCTTAACGATCATAAGATAACGATCCTGTCCGCAGGGGACCTGATCGATCACATGAATATAACGGCCTCTGGCGGTTTTCCGCCAGGTCTTACCAAGAAAACGGCTGGAGGCCCAGGCCAGGACCAGGACCATAAGGCACATTAAAATAACTGTTACAAGGGACAGGACCGTGTTCATTCCTGAACCTCCCGGTAAATATCCTTGTTCAGGATCTCTGTAATTCGAATACCGAAATTATCCTCAACAACAACGATATCGCCATGGGCAATGCATTCTCCATTCACATAGAGATCTGCCTGCTCACCTGCCATCTTATCAAGAACCACGAGAGATCCCTGTGTCAGATCCAGAACTTCCTTAATGGGTTTTCTGGTTCTTCCGATTTCAACGGAGATCTCCACGGGAACCTTCATCAGCATCTCCCGGTTGGCTTCGATTTCCTCTCCATCCTCCTGAAGTTCACTGTATTCCGGGGCAGATAAGGAGCGGACAATACCTCCGGTCTCCTGCTTTCTTGCTTCTTTTCTGGCTTCTAATTTCTTCTCCCTCTCCTTCTTCTCCTCATGCATTTCCTGCATCAGATTCATCATCTGATTCTGGGACTGCTGGAGAGCGGAAAGGATCTGGGTCAAGGCCGGATCCGGCGCTGATACATACTGAACCGGAGCCGTTTGGCTGCCTGTATTCACAGTTGGAGTCGGGGCAGGCTGACCGGTCATTTGAACAGGATTATTCGAAGCCGGGGCAGGCTGACTGGTCATTTGAGCAGGGTTATTCGAAGCCGGTGCTTCCTCTGCTTCTTCTTTTTTCGTCTCTTCCGAAGAAGCTGCAGCTTCCTCTTTGAGGCGGGCCAGGATCGCATCCGTTTCATTCTGATCCAGAGCATGTTTTTCATTCATTCCCTGGTAGACCGCTTTTGCTTCTTCATCAGACATTTCCGGCGAAGTTTCTTTCTCCTCCACAGGAGCCTCTGCGGTCTCTTCTTTTTCTGTCTGATCCTCTTCTCCAAAGGCCGGCGGTTCTTTTGATGTTGACTCGGGAGCGACAACGGTCTCTTCCTGACCGAGAACCGGCGGTTCCTCCAGTGTTTCCTCCTCTGACGTCTCCTGTCCCAGGCTTGCGGCATAGGGGCGAAGCAGTTCCTTCACCAGCTTCGCATCCATGATGATCAGGAATTCACTGTTTAAGGCCTGATCAATGGCCAGATTGAATCGGACAACAACCTTATCCTCTTCTCCGGGAAAGTACTTATCCTTGAAGGCAGCTGCATTCGGCACTTCGAAGGAAACCGGTGTGGAAATATTGACCGTATATCCGAGGAACTCCGACAGGGCGGTTGCGGAGCTTCCCATCATCTGGTTCATGACCTCACAGATGGCGCTTTTGTTCATTTCATCGAAAACGAATTCTTCCGGCGGGATTTCCTGCCCCATCATCATTCCGACGATGATCCGGACATCCTCTTTACTGAACATCATGACATTGGTACCGGATAAGCCTTCGACATAAGAGATCTCAACTGCAATCGCAGGTTCCAGATTCTGAAAACTGAACTGGGAACGGGATTCCACCGATACAACCGGTGTTGTAATATTGGTTCTTGCTCCAAGGAGTGTCGAAACAGCGGTTGCCGAGGCGCCCAGACTGATATTCATGATCTCGCCGACAGCGTCAATCTCCATTTCGTTAAAATTGGAAGCTCCCATTGATTCTTACTCCTTCATTATTTACCGATGTTCATCGCACTCTGTGTCATCTGCTTGATGGCATTCAAAGCAGTCACATTTGCTTCGTAGGAACGGGTCGCTGACATTGCATCTACCGTTTCTTTTAAGACATCCACATTTGGTTTCTCTACATATCCGTTTGCATCTGCGTCCGGATTCTCAGGATCATAGACTCTTTTCAAAGCGGTCGTATCTTCCACAACCTCAGAAACACGAACGCCCATTTTCCCGGAGCCAACCGTCTTCTCTCCGGTTCTTGCCCGGCGGAGCGCATTGGCAAATGTCGCTTTCTCTCCATAACTCTCGAGGACAACATCCTTCCTCCGATAGGCACCGCCATTTGCCGTTCTCGTGGTATCGACATTGGCTATATTCTCGGAAGCAATATCCAGACGGGTCCTCTGAGCGCTCATTCCGGATGCGTTGATATCAAAAGAATTTAAGAAAGACATTCTTCCTCCTTTTTACGGCTTATCCCAGGATATTCTTTACGGTAGAACAAATTCTCTCCGCATTGAAAGGCTTTACGACGAAATCCTTTGCGCCGGACTTGATAGCGTCCACAACCATGCTTTCCTGTCCCATTGCCGTACACATAACAACCTTTGCAGACGGATCCTCTTCACGGATCTTCTTTAAGGCTTGAAGTCCATCCATATTGGGCATGGTAATATCCATGATCACAATGTCCGGCTTCTCCTGTTGATATTTCTGAACGCCGTCCAGGCCATCGGTCGCTTCAATGAAAGTCGCATCGGCATATCCACCCTCAGACAGGGACTTCTTCACCATCATTCGCATGAATGCCGCATCATCTACCAGTAAAATCTTAGCCATTTGATTATTCTCCTTCTTCTTTGTTCTTGTTCGTTTCCTGATCGTCCTCATTCTTTGGTTCAATGCGGCGATCAATGTGAATTGCTATATTTTTCTTATAAACACCCATATGACCCTTAAACCAGGGGCTGCTACCGACATAAACCGTCGAAAGGGCATTTTTTGAAATATTCATATCAATCACATCTCCCACCTGGAGGCGATCGATATCATCTACCGTAAGTCTGATCTTCCCCAGAACCGCCGTAAGCTGCAGTGAAGAATCTCTGAGGTGACTCATAATGGTATCGGTATTATTGGCATAGGTAAAACCTCTTGCCAGATGCTTTCGATTATCAATGGTTCGAAAAATCTGCTCGAGAAGGGTTCCCGGAATACACATCCGGATCTTCTCAGAGGATATCCCTGTAACATCTACATTTAAATGAACGAGGACCACGGTCTCATCCAGTCCGACTTCCTGTACCATGGAGGGGTTTTCTTCCACTTTCTGCGGTTTGAAATCCGCAGTAATGTAATTCGAAAATCCGTCTCCCAGGGCATGAATAAAATATTCCACAATTCGCCGGTAAAGAGACATCTCCACATCAGAATAGCGGTAATTGTCCTCCGCCTTTAAGACCCGGTCGCCGCCGCCCAGCATATGATTCATCAAAGTCAGAATCAGTCCCGGTGTAATATACATCATCATGGGTACACTGAACTTGCCCTTGTCCGGAAGACTGACATCAATGATGGTCATACAGTCATTCTCATGGAAAGAATTAACAAATTCATAGTAACGGCTCTCCCGGAGCTCGATGACCGTAATATCCGTCATGGCCCGAAAGATTCCATTCACCTGAGAAGTCATCAAACGGGCATAGTTCTCAAATATGCTCCGAAGGATCTTCAGTTTTTCTTTTGTAAATTTTCTCGGACTATAGAAGTCATACTTCTTATAGTCATCATTCGGCTTGGCTGCCGGAGTCGGAACCGCTTCTCCTTTGACCTCTGTGTCTTCTGCATCATTATGCATGGAGGCTAAAAGGGCATCGATCTCACTCTGAGACAATACATCTGCCATGCTGTTTCCTCTATTGTGCCGTGTTATTTACTGTCGTCGATGTAGCATCCTTCCCTACAGAAACATCTGTATCCGGATTTCCGTCAGTTGTCGCCGTTTTTGCATTGCCCGTTCCGGAATTCACCTCATCCCGGATCTTGTCAACGTCGTTTTCGTCAGCTCCCTTGTCAATAAGAAGGATTTCAACCCGGCGGTTGGCCGCCCGTCCCGCCTCCGTATCATTACTTTGGACAGGACGAAACTGTCCGTATTCCATACTGACAATTTTTTCCGGTTCAATTACATTCTGCTCTTCGATATAAATACAGACCTCTGCCGCTCGCATAGCGGCCAGCATGCGGTCACCTCGAACGGTATCTCCCGCCCGGGATGCCTGGGCTGTATGTCCCATGATATTGACCTGGCTGATCTTTTCCTTTTCCGGTGCAATGATATTACAGAAAATACTCAAGGCATCTTTTCCCTGATCTGTCAGGACAGAAGAATCGCCGTTAAAGAAGGCCTTATCCTTGAATTCTACAAAAGTATAATTCTTACCCCGGCTTGCAGATACTCCGCTGACCCCCTGCTGGTCCATTTTCTGTGCGATCATGAGATAGAGTTCATTCAGGTTGTCTGTTGTTGCCTGCGCATTATTGGCGGCAGCTTTATCTCCTGCTCCCTTAGACGCCTTTCCGTCTTTGGTCACCTGGCCGTTTATATTGATGCTTCCGCTGTCACCGTCTTTACTGACAAGACCAGGATAGATACTCTTTACGAAAAGATCCCACTTACTCTGATCCAGACTGGACATGGAATAAAGGAGCACAAAGAAAGTCAGAAGCAATGTCACCAGATCCCCGTAGGTATCCATCCAGCTTCCGCCTTCATCTCCGCCCCCGCCTTTCTTTCTTCTTGCCATACTTTATTCTCCCGTCTGTCCGGTCTTAATGTCCTCTGCCAGCAATTTTGTTGAATCTTTTGTCTTAATGGAGCCAAGCAGATTCTCCCGGATATTCTTGGGGTTTTCCCCGGACTGAATCGCAATCACGCCTTCAATAATGGTGGAACAATAAAGTTCTTCTTCTGCATCTCTGACTCCCAGTTTCTGCGCGATCGGGTGGAAGAAAATATTGGAAAGAGCCGAGCCATAGAAGGTTGTGATCAAGGCAACGGACATATCCTGTCCCAGGGTCGAAGCACCGCCGGAACCACTCAGATTCATTCCCTTTAACATGTTGATCAGTCCAACCAGGGTACCGATCATACCAAAAGCCGGTGCAAGGGCAGAGCCCTTCAAATACATGCCCCGAACTTCTTCATGTCTTGCTGCCATATCATCCAGCCGCCGTTCCAAAACAAATCGAACCTTATCCGGATCGTTTGCATCTACGATCATAAGGACTGCTGAATGGAAGAAGGGCTCTTCGATCTCATCCGCTTTCTCTTCCAAGGCTAACAGTCCCTCTTTTCTGGCGATCATAGCCAGTTCCACAATTTTATCAACGGTCGGCGGAATCTCAAAATCCTTGCCGCGAAAGCATTTTCCAATGTGCTTCGGGATATCCTTCAGCATTCGGACAGGATAGCAGGCAATCAGGGAGGCAATGGTTCCTCCTAAAACGATAGCAATACTGGGTACATCATAGAAGTTCCCGAGCTTCGGGACCGTAATACCATAGACAACCAATGCGATTGCCAGTACCCATCCGATTAGTGTCGTAATGTCCATAAGACTTGATCTGCCTCCTGCATCCTATTGTTCCATCCCGCTATCTCCGGTAAATATAGACCGGAAATAGACCTGGGTCTCTTTGACAATATGGTCAATGCTTTCCCGAACCAGGAAAAAGTCCCCATTTGTCATTCGAATCTTCGTCTCCGGAATCGATTCCAGACTAAGAATCTGGAAATAATTCAAATAGAAGGTCTCACCATTGAGACGAGTCAATTTTATCATATTTTCTCCTAATAAAGGGGGCGATGTATTCTTCTATCAGCGCTTCATGTTAACTAATTCCTGAAGAATCTCATCGCTGACCGTGATCATCTTGGAGTTTGCCTGGAAACCACGCTCAGTAACGATCATATCGGAGAATTCCTTGGCCAGATCCACATTGGAGGACTCCAGGTAGCCGCTCATCAGACTGGATGTGGATCCTCCCGGCTGGGTAGCTGTCATGAAACCGGAGTTGTCATTTGCACTGGCATTGAAGTTATTGTTTCCGGCCTTCATCAGGCCTTCCTGGTTCTGGAAGTTTGCGATAGCCACCTTTCCGATGACAACATTCTTGGATTCCCCATTGAAACTGATCGTTCCCTTTACAGTACCATCGTTATCGATCTGCACACTCTTCAGCTGTGTTGCATCACCGGTGAAATTCAGCCTTGCGTCAGCAGCAACCGTAGTGCTTCCGGTAAGAGCCGGAGCACGGAGTGCCTGTAACACTGTTCCATAGTGATTTCCGGGATTTCCGATCTCATCCAGGGTCAATGTAGTTGCATTGTTATTTCCCAGAGGCTGAAAACCATAGACGAAATTTCCATTGGAATCTACCATATATCCATTGGCATCCACAGAGAACTGGCCGACACGGGTAAAATTGAAATTGGAAGCCTTTAATTCCGTAGACACTGCAGCGTCTGTCCGATTTGTTCCAACCGCAGTCTCAACCTTTGCCTGAGCTGTTGTCTTTGTGATGAAGAATCCGGATCCGTTGATGCTGGCATTAAAGCCTCCGACATAGCTCGGTGTGGAGCTTGTCATATCAGTGGAAATCGCTCCTGTGACAGAACCATAACCATACTGAACAGCATTAGAACCGCCGACGGTTCCTGCCTGGCCATTGGAAGATGCGGTTGTTGTCTGATACATGGCATCCTTAAAGGTGTAATTCTGTGCCTTGTAACCACTGGTATTGACATTGGCAATATTATTACCGATGACATCCATCTTGTTTTGATGTGCTCTTAAGCCGGAAACGGCGGAATCCATAGCTCTTAACATAATTTTATTCCTTTCTTCCTTTTGAATCGGTTTTATTTCAAACAATCAGTTGATATCTGTCACTGGTTAAGACTCATGAACAGAGTCTGCATTCTTTGTATCTCTTGTCGTGTTTCCAAGTACACTCTGAATTCGTTCCAAAGAATAGTCTGTATCGTCTCCCTCGATCCGAATGGTCGGGTTCTTTCCACTCAGACTGACCGAACTTACAATTCCGGTCTTTGTGACGGTCATTTCACTGCCATCCGCTCCAGTCCCTGCAGATGCGAGATAGGTTACCTTTTTCCCGATCAGACTGGCTGCATAGCTTTGCTGACTTAAAGCGGTCGATGTCTTTATGGATTCTGTCATAGCTGTCAAAGACTGAACCATAGCCATCTGAGACATCTGATTCATCATATCACTGGTGTCCATGGGATTGGACATATCCTGGTTCGCAAGCTGCGCTGCCAGAAGTTTGAAATAACTCTGTATGTCCAGACTTCCCTTCTCATTATTGGCGGCAGCTGTATTTTTTGAATATACGGAACTTGTTCCGCTCGATCCGCTCAATGCACTGATATCCGGCATTTTGTCTTCCTTTCTTCTTGCTGCGAGGACTTTGCTACTCTCTATCAATCCAGGCCAAGCCGCATCATATTAAGAAAACGGTCATGGCTCTCCTGTTTTTGTTTCTGTCTTTTTTGTCCTTCATCCGCTTCCCGGCGGTTTTGGGATCGTCCTTCCAGATTCATAGCAGTTTTCTCCCCGCTATCCGTCATATTGGGTGGAAGAATGACAGCCGTTTCTTTCCCGGTCGACCGGGTCAGGATCTCTCCCATCTTTTCAGCATGTTCAGAAAGCAAATGGAAGGTTTCCGGTTTTGTTGTAAGAATCGTAAGATTTGCCCGTCCGGACTCGTAGGTCAGATGGATCGTGATCTTTCCGAGATTCTCCGGATTCAAGGTCAATTCCATCGTTCCGGGTCGGTTTTCATTTGCTTTCCAGGTCTTCGTAATGAGAGTACTTAAGTCCTCCGGAAGGCGCGCAGGACTTGTCGTCATCTGTCCTTTCGCTACGAAAGCCGAACCTTCCCCATTCTTAATTATTTCGACATTTTGACTTGAATTATAAATATTCGACGGAGATATTGGCGAAGGCTCTTCGCTATTCCCGGAATCCTTCCTGTTACTTTTCAAGGCGGAATCCGGACGATTCTTTGCTTCTATTGTAAGGGCTGTAAGGTCCTTCCCATCTGTATTCTCCAAAGCATCTGTACTCGGATTCGAATCAAGGACCTTTGGATCAGAAGAATTCTCTTTTCCACTCAAAGGACCTGTCTGCACTTCAGCCCAAGAAACCTTTCCTTCCGATTTCCCATGCTCGGATCCAAAAGCATCCCTTTCCTGATTGGTAATAGCGATCGGCTCTGCACTTGAATCTTTCGCTCCTGCCGCTCCTGTTTCATTTTCACGATTGGAAACGGATATGGAAAGCAGTTCCCGGTCATTTGCATCCGACAGCATTTTCTGATTGACAGTGTCTTTCGTATCTTTTGCCGGATTTACTGCAGCTTTTCTATCCTCCTTCGAAATAGCAGGATCTGTCGAACCATCTTTCGGAATCGCCGTGTCTTTCCTACCTTCTTGGAAAGCCGCTGTATCTTTTTCGCCTTCGTTTAAGACCGCTGTGTCTTTTTCGCCTTCGTTCAAAATCGCAGTGTCTTTTAGGCCTTCTTTCGGAATCGCAGTGTCTTTCGCATCCTCATTCGGATCTGTGATTTCTTTCCTTCCGGCTTGTAAACTTTTCGCAGCATCCGTTTCCACTTCCATATCTACAGGTTCTGTCTTACCTGTACTCGAATCTTTTGTAACTTCTGCTTCTACTTTTGGATTTTCGTTCGATAGGGCATCTGCTTCCAGATTTACCGCGTTTTTCGCA
>JAQXPG010000147.1 GCA_029100405.1 Lachnospiraceae bacterium
CTTCAATCTCTTTTCTGGCATTGCCGGCAATCGTACCGCCTTCTTGTGCAACCTTTTGATTCTGCTTTAACCCCATTGGATTCGCCGCTTTCGTAAGCTCTGTAGTAGTCGCCTCAGCTAACATATTTAACAAGCCGTGAGCAAGAAATCCCCCACCTCTAAGTGAAACGTAGGTGGCGGGATGAATTGCGATTTACACGGCGTTTCTAATGTATTGCCAATTATTATTGTGTGACAACAATCTCAAGTTGGATATACCTACTTGCTTATACGATTTACCCGGCAAAGTGATATATTCATGATTTTTATTTTTGATGTATGCACCGCCAGAAGTAAAACCTGTAATGTAACCAACCTGACCTAATACAGAAACCTTATCGTTAAGCCAAAATCCTTTGTAGTATGGCGTATTTTTTCTATTACGCTTTTGCGTACGATTCGGCTCTTTACGTCCTTTGCGAGCAGTTGATTCATGTAATGAACGCTTTTTCTTGCGAAACTGTCTTATTAGTAACCACTCATTAGGGTTTTCTTTTATAGCCGTTATACTGCTTATAACAATCGCGTCATTGTAATGAGTTTTCTCTAAGCCAATCTCTTTTCGCTTTGGCGTTGTCTCTGAACCATAAGTGATTATTGCATTAGGATATTTGTCGAAAATCCTTCTACGAAGCGTATTCATAAATGGTGGCTCTTTATACTGCTTTACTTTTTTATGTTCTGCCTGCCACTTGTATAGGATTCCGCCTTTTTTATGGTTTGCAGATGTGTGGCAGTCCGTACATACCGTAATGAGGTTATCCACTCTGTCTGTACCGCCATTGCTGCGATAGATAATGTGGTGTGTCTGCAAAATTTTGCCTTTCGATTTACCGCATACTTGGCAAGTATAATTATCTCTTGCAAAAACAAAATATCTTTCATCAAAGAAACCGTATGTCTGACCATGCTGATAATCTACACCGTGAATATTAGGATTTATCATTTTTGCCGTATCAAATTTACCAACCTCTATATGTAAAATAGGATTTGGCACCAATGCAGAAAATCTGTCTATCCACATAAATGTGTGATTGATTCTGTTCTGTAAACTAGGCGGCAGCCATTTATCTGTATGTTTACGGTTTAGAAAACGTGGCTTACGATACCTGCATTTACGGTTTCTACGGCCTCTACGATACATACGCTTAGTATCAAGATTAGAACTAACGTCCTGTCTTAATTCTATCTCTGCCTTGTAGAATACTTTGTCCTCTGATGTAATAGCGATACCGATATGCTTGGCTCCCGTATCTACACCAATATGACAATCCTGTTTGGTTTCTCCAGTTGCGTAAGTCAACTGAATCGTAAAAGGATTGTATTTATGGATTACCGCCTTACCTTCTTTTAGAAGAATACGGGCTTTTCTTTGACTGCAAGGCATAAGTGGTTCACCTCGCATATTGAGTACGAATACTCTGTTTCCTTGCTGCATTACTTCTTCCTTTGATACCTACTCACAAGTGGTATCCCTTTCGTATGAAAGTTTGTTTCCCTTCGCCAATGTTATAAATGCTTGTCGTGATCGACCATTTGAGGTTGACTGTTCCTACCCATCAGAACTGTTTACAGAGCCTCCACAGTTGCTACGGACTTGGGAACCATCCGTAGGTGTGCTAACACAAATAACGTAGTTCTCTAAGAACTTAGGCTAGTCAATTAGAGCTTTTACAAGCTCCGACCTCTAAGGCGTTAGCCGTAGGTCGGGGCAGTTGACCTTACGCCAATACGCTGTTGGATCTTTACTCTCAGTTAAAACACCAATCACATCTACAATCGAAAAATACCATTCTTCTTCATCCTCAACCCATGCTGTTCGAATAGGTTGATCCTCGTACAATTGAATTTTATCTGCCATATACATCCCCCATTTTAGGTATTCAGCAGTTTCTCCAACTCATCCATTTCCTTGCCGATCTCCATCTCCATCTCACGGATATTAGCCATGATTTCGGATGTTGGCGGATACTCTACCTTTTCATACACTACTTCTTTATATTTATTGATAGATAAATCATAGCCATTATCTGCGATCTCTTGCTTCGGAACCATAAATGACTTGTCCGTACGCTTTCTATCTACTTCCTTATCCAGGTGCTTGAAACGTTCAATGATATCCGGAATATCATTTTCGCTAATCGGTGTACGTTTATCATCCAAGCTGTAACCATCAGCAGTCATATCATAAAACCAGACATTATCAGTTCCGCCATGCCCTGTCTTTGTAAAGATGAGAATTGCAGTAGATACACCGGCATATGGTTTGAATACTCCGGATGGCATGGAAATCACGGCCTCTAATCGATTTTCTTCAATGATCTGTTTACGTATATCCTTATGCGCTTTTGATGAACCAAAAAGGACACCATCTGGAACGATACATGCACATCTTCCGCCAACTTTTAACATACGAAGGAAGAGAGCCAAGAATAAAAGCTCTGTCTTTTTTGTCTTACATACCTTAAGCAAATCTCCGGAAACAGCATCTGCATCCAAACTTCCCTTGAAAGGTGGATTTGCAAGAATCAATGAATACTTATCATGGTCAGGATTCTGGTCTGATAAACTATCACGATATTCGATAAAAGGATTATCAATTCCATGAGTCATCATGTTCATAGCACCGATACGAAGCATAGTTCGATCCATATCAAAACCATTAAACATGGAATTCATATAGTGCTCTTTTTTATCTTTATCAAAGAAGATTTCTTCTTTCTTTGTTTCCTTTAAATATTCTGCAGCTGAAACAAGGAATCCAGAAGTACCACAAGCCGGATCACAGATCACATCATCAGCCTTTGGATCTACCATCTCAACCATCATACGGATAATATGACGAGGTGTTCGGAATTGACCGTTTCTTCCGGCTGATGCAATCTTATTAAGCAAATACTCATACACATCACCACGTACATCTGACGACTGTGCGGCGTTCATAATTTCATAAATCTCATCCAAAGAATCCACTACTTTTGATAAGAGAAGCGGTGTTGGAAGTTTAAAAATTGCATCATCCATATACTTAGAATATGCACTATTCTTATCACTATGAAGATTCTTAATAAATGGGAAAACCCATTCCTGCATAACGGTATACATTCTTCCAGCCGGAAAATCATGAAATACGGACCACTTCAACTGTGTTCCCTCAATAGAACGATCTCCAATCTTTACTTCACCTGCAAAGATGCTGTGATAAGGAAGTCCAAGCATAGCGCTTTCTTTTTCACGCTTATTATCTACATCATCCAAATCTCTGATAAACATAAGATATGTAATCTGCTCAATTACTTCCAATGGGTTGACCAGTCCACCAGCGGCAAACACATCCCAAAGTCCATCGATTTTATTCTTTAATTCACCTGTAATCATTTATTAATCCTCCACATTCCATGTATATTTCGTATAACGCCCACCGCCGATTTTCTTAATTTCATTATTCTTTAGAAGTTCTGCCAGTGTTCTCTGAACCGTTGTATCACTGATATCAGGATTCATTTCCAAAAGTTCAGACTTTGTAATCGTTCCGATGTGATTTTTTATAATCTCACGAATTCGATCTGACTTTGACAGATTCGGATTTGTAACAAGCTCTACTCTGGACTCGAACTCTTTATAAGCATTTACTATAACTCCAAGCATATAGTTAACAAACGGCTTATAATCATTCTCATTTTCATGCCAGTTTAATGAACTTTCCTGAAGAACTTCGTAGTACGTTTCTTTAGACTTTTCTATAATCTTCTCTATACTGATATACTTTCCAACAATATAACCAGACTGATACAGAAGCAAAAGTGTCAACAATCTGCTCATGCGTCCATTTCCATCATTAAATGGATGGATACACAAGAAATCCAGGATAAACATAGCATTTAAAATCAACGGATCCACTTCACCTTTTGCATCTCGGAATGCTTCACAAAGTGCATCTACAGACTCTGCTGTCTCCCATGCAGGAACAGGACGAAATCGGATTTTCTTATTCCCCTTATCATCTTCTTCCTGAATGATATTGTCTCCCGTCTTAAATACGCCGCCATCAACGTTACCAACAAACTTATATAAGTCACGATGTAATTGAAGAAAGTAATTTGCATTGATTGGTATATATTCATAATTCTCATGGATTGTATTTAACACATCACGATATCCAGCAATTTCAGATTCATCTCTGTTTCGCGGAGTTGTTTTCTCCTGAACCAGATTCTTCAATCGATCGTCTGCTGTAGATATACCCTCTATTCTATTAGAAGCCTCTGTACTCTGAATCTTAGCAATCTCAACAAGTTCTTTTAACTCATCTTTGTGAGCTTCAAGAAAAAGTCTCTGCTCACCTTTGTATTCACTAATCAGAGTTAGCTTCTTTACAATTTCCGGAGTCAATAGCTTTTGCCATTTATCTCTGTAATTATAATCTCTCATCTAATTACCTCATTTAATTTTTAATTTAGTCATATATTATTCATATGACATAATTGGTACGTTCTAAGTATGCTCCAGTTTAATATAGTTGTCAAGCATTTTAATTTTGTCATTTATAAGAAATTTGACTAAATTAAAATGTGATATGAGATAATTAGAACGGTACAAATAACAACCCCACCAGCCCGTGTCAATCTACAGCACATCTTCTCTGCTTTTGACACGACCCGATGGGGTTGTTTATTGGGAGCCAAGCACACTTAAGATTAAGTGCACTTTGCCATATGTAATTGTATGTCGCATCTCCAAAATCACTATTATTTTGCTGCTTTGTTGAAGAATCCGGAGCCCGTTGAGCATCCTGTCCGGTGCAGCTGAGCCACCATTCCGTTATTAACTGAACCACCATTCCGGCGATAACTGAGCCACTTTTGTTTGAGACCCCTATTAACAGTACCTGTCACCGGCATTTCTATCCACAACAATGAGAATCTTCTTCGTATCCATCAGCCTTTCTTCTCCCTGCTTTCTCTGATGCGGCGTTCTTCCATATAAGCTTCGTGCTCTCTTTTCGACATGCATACCGGTCCGATGGGTGTGTCATAAATCTTCCGATCACCCAGTTCCGGTGGGATCTCATTCTGAAGAATCTCCAGAGTTTTCTGATCTCTCCGACCATGATAGAATTTTTCGATTACCTTTGGAAAGACTTGGTTCTCTGGATCCGCCTGCTCAAACAACGTCATGCAGGACAATAATTTCATGTCATCTGGGCTCCCGAAAACTGCGTGCGGATCGTCTGTCTTCAAGGCAAGCAGCGTTTTGCAAATCTCATTCAGGTTCTTCCCAAGTATCGGATCCTTCAGGAAGTCCCTTGCCTCCTGCAAATCCTTGATTGCATAATACTGGGAAATACTGCTGAAACCCAACCCATGAATCTGAGGGAAGATGTACCACATCCAGTGGGTTTCTTTTCTTCCGTTTTTGATCTCTACAAGGGCCTGCTGATAGTCCCGTTCTTGAGCATCACGGAAATGGTTTAAATCTTTTTCCAACGTTATTTCTCCAATAAAACTTTGTCTCTGAAATGCTGACTCAAGGCAATCATCAGAAATCCCTTCTGGCATCATCCTATCCTCCGTTATGACGCCGCACTGACGATCAGTGCGATCACTCCGATGACCAGAACAATCGGAATCGCATACAGTGCCAGTCCGAACAGCGTTACCGCAAGTCCTGCCAGGATCAGCCATCCGATGATGCCAAGAACTCCTCCAAGGATCTTCCCGGCAGCGTGGAACACAACGCCTGTCAGCTTAAAAAGCCCGACCACGATAAATATCAGTACCAGAAGACTCAACATTTTTCTCTACCTCTTTCTCTTCATTGACAACTTCAGAACGAAAATATGATGCATTCTCAACTCCGATTTTTCTGCTGTACTCAGGCTTGATCATCCATCTTTGTGAGCAGCCTTGCCATCGCCAGAACTTCCTCCGGCTGGACCGGAGATCTTCCGCTCTCGAACTTCTCAATCCGGCTGTCGGAGACAAATTCCATTGCTTTGGAAGCTTCCTCCCTGGTCATTCCAGCTTCTTCCCGGCAGATCAGGTAAATGCTCTTGTTCTCTTTTGTCGATTTCTTTCCCAAATTCAGGTCCTTCCAAGAAAAAAGGGCATGAAGTTCATCGCTTCATGCCCGAAAACCCAATTGTCTTATGAAGCCAAATGTTCTTACTTCTTTGGCTTCAATCATATCATCTTTACGTATATTTGACTACTGTTCACGTTTTTATGGTGCAATTTCCA
This sequence comes from Lachnospiraceae bacterium, assembly GCA_029100405.1. Classification (GTDB taxonomy): domain Bacteria; phylum Bacillota; class Clostridia; order Lachnospirales; family Lachnospiraceae; genus Lachnocurva. The sequence continues at coordinate 6,279 of JAQXPG010000147.1, forward strand.
ACGTATCTCCACATGCCTCGGATCATATGTCCCCACAATATCCTGATCCAGTTCTGTTGTGTAAGAGAACATGTCCAGATTCTTATACGGTCTCGTCGACATACCAGACCACGCTCTTGTGACTTCATCTTTGACATCCTGCGCCGTCATTTTCAACCCGTGACAATTTGTCACCAGTTGACTTCCCTCTTCAGAAAGTCTCTGTTTTAGTTTATTCCAGTATTTTCTTGCCTTTTGATAATCAGTGCTATGTCATAATTAAATATGTACAAAAGTTCCGGAATAAAAATGTACAAATGGTATGATCGTAAAAGCTGATAAAGGGGGTTTTGCGATGATTATCAAATCACCTGTTACAGCGAATACCAGTCTGATTATTATAAGGAAACTATATTCAAAAATGAATTATTAGTTTTCTGATTATTCAAGTCTTTATTGCGTCAATGTGATAAATTCAGGGTTCGTAAAATGCAGTCTCAGAGCATTGCCCGCTTTCTTCAATGAAGTATTCTTCAAGCAGCTAGAATGGTTCTTGTATTTATGCCGTCAAAATGATAATATGAAAGAAATTAGCCTTTTCGCCAGTTCATTGCATAATTGAAATTTTATTTATGCATTTCATCTGATCACAGGCCGATATTTCAAGGTTCGTCTCAGAGAAAATGCATCTTATCTGATCTGGAATTTCATTTTCATTCGTCCATGGCGATACAAATCTAGAATGAAACGGGAGTGAGTGACGTGGCAGAAGAAAACAGCAAGTATTTTGAAGTTACCCCTGAAATTGAAAATCTGGCCCGGGAAACCATGAAGGCTTCCAAGGTCGACCCCAATTTATATACGGAATACAATGTGCAGAGGGGTCTCCGTGATATGAACGGTAAGGGTGTCCTTGTCGGAATCACCAATATTTCAGAGGTGAATGCAAAGCGGGAAATCGACGGCAAGTCCATCCCGATCCCCGGTGAGCTATACTATCGCGGTTATGATATTCGGGATCTCGTTCGAGGCATTGGTCCTTCGGATCATTTCGGCTTTGAAGAATGTGCCTATCTCCTTCTTTTTGGTAAGCTTCCAAACAAGGCAGAGTTCCGGGAATTTGAGCGGATCCTGTCCGGCTATCGTTCTCTCCCGCCGAACTTCGTAAGAGATGTCATCATGAAGAAGCCTTCGAACAATTTGATGAACTCTCTGGCGCGTTCTGTTTTAACCTTGTATTCCTATGATGAGAAAGCAGATGATACCTCTGTTGCTAACGTGCTGCGTCAATGCCTGCAGTTGATCGCCGAGTTTCCACTGCTTTCTGTCTATAGTTATCAGGCTTACCGGCATTATTATCAGGATGGAAGCCTGATCATTCACAGGCCAAAGCCGGAGTACTCCACTTCAGAAAATATTCTCCACTGCTTACGGGATGACAATTCCTTCACTGCACTGGAGGCAAAGCTTCTGGATGTCTGTCTGATCCTCCATATGGAACATGGCGGCGGAAACAACTCGACCTTTACCACTCATCTGGTTTCTTCCACTTTGACGGATACTTACTCTGTTATTGCTGCGGCTTTGGGTTCTCTGAAGGGACCTCGGCACGGCGGTGCAAATCTGAAGGTCATTGATATGTTCGCCGAAATGAAGGAACATCTGACCGATTGGACAGACGAAGATCAGGTTGCAGACTATCTCAGAGCACTGCTTCATAAAGAAGCCTTTGATCACAAGGGGTTAATTTATGGTATGGGTCACGCTGTCTATTCTCTCTCCGATCCTCGTGCTGTAATTTTCAAAAAGTATGTGGAACAGCTTTCTGAAGAAAAAGGCTACCAGAAGGAATACGCCCTCTATTGTCTGGTTGAGAAACTGGCTCCGAAAGTCATTGCAGAAGAGCGTAAGATTTATAAGGGCGTCTGTGCCAATGTCGACTTCTTCTCCGGCTTTGCTTATCAGATGCTGAATCTGCCAAGAGAACTCTATACACCGATTTTTGCCATTGCCCGTATTGTAGGCTGGAGTGCTCACAGGCTTGAAGAGCTCTGCCATGGTGATAAGATCATGCGCCCGGCCTATATGACCACCCTGCCCCATCAGGAATATGTGCCCATGGATGAGCGGTGAGTACAAGCGGTCAGATATAGCAGCTATTTCACGCAAATCGAAAATGAGATTTGACACGAAAAACCAAATCATGTTTACTCGGCATTTTCCCCCTATTCGTTTTGAAATACCACTTATTTGCCTTTTCATTCATTAAAGGACACAAGAGAGCAGGGTCAAGATCGCCAGCCCGCCCTGCATCAAAATAATTTTCGGATTACTGGTAAAGCTTCCGTAGAGGGCTACTGCAATAATGTAGATCATGAGATAAATCACTGCGATCTTGCTGGTGAAAGCGAAAACCGCAAGTAAGATCAAGACGCTGATAAATCCATTGTAGACCCCCTGGTTTTTAAAGAGAGTATTAACAGACTTCCTTTTCAATTCTTCTACATCCATGCCAAAAACCTTGGATGTTTTATCTGATGATGTTGCGATGGTTTCCAGGTAGAAAATATAAAGGAATTCTACTGCAACCAAAACTGCAAGGATTTTTGTAATTATTGACATTTGATTTCTCCCTTCTCGACAAACGCATGGTTTCGTTCCCGATCTTCGTATTTTTTCTTTCGAATCCGATCAGAGAACAGAGATAAGGCCTTACTACAAATACTTATCCTTCAATTTCCTCGTATTTGCAGTAAACCAGGTCCAAACTGCCAGAAAGGCCAAAAGCGCAATAACAAAGACAGTCTTGGCCAAACCCTTGTGGATGAAACCGCTAATCAGGCCAACGGCACCTGCAGCCAAACCAACCAGAGAGAAAATCAGAAGCTTCG
>JAQXPG010000148.1 GCA_029100405.1 Lachnospiraceae bacterium
ATAAGTCTCATTTTATCTGCGGGTGGATATTTAGGCATTCTGAAGCTACTTAAAAACGACACATTCGAATATTTAATAGGAAGTGTTGTTAGACGGAAACGATAACAGAGCCCATCCTATTTTCCCCATCCCCCCTCGGCACTGCGGCAGTTCGGTCCTTCCGCACCCGGGGGGATTACTCTGAACTTCCACTAAATCTCATACTCAACTGAAAATCACACTCGGATTTTTTGAAAAAAGCCCGGGAAATCAACGGTTTCACTTGATTTTCCTGGCTATATTTGATACAATAATTGAGTAGGATATCATGCTCAATTAAGGAGAAGATATGTACTTCGATTTCCTTGTAAAAATCCCGGAGAATACCGGAAAAATCTCACTCAACAAGCGAAATGCCACCACCTATGTTGAATACACGTATGGCCGCAGATACCTGCCGGAGAAGAAATACAATGTTCCGCAGCGCACAACGATCGGGAAGATGGATGCATCCGACCCGACGATGATGTATCCCAATCCAAACTTCCTGAAATATTTTCCGGAGGTGAAACTGCCGGAAGAAAAGGACCGATCCAAACGCAGCAGCTGTCTTCGCGTCGGCTCCTATATCCTGATTCGAAAGATCATTGCCGATTATGGACTGGATGAGATGATGAAGCGGATTATCGGCAGAGACAGCGGTCTGTTTCTGGATCTGGCGGCCTATTCCATCATTTCCGAGAACAATGCCGGGCAGTACTACCCGGACTATGGCTACAATCACCCATTGTTTACAGAAAAGATGCGGATTTACAGCGACTCCAAGGTTTCCGATTTTATTACCGGGCTCACGCCGAACCAGAGCATCGGTTTTCTGAATGAATGGAATGCTGGGCGTGATCATCGGGAGAAGATCTATATTTCTTATGACTCTACAAACAAGGCCTGTCAGGCAGGAGATATCGGGATCGCTGAGTACGGACATCCAAAGGATGGAAAGAATTATCCAGTTTTTAATTACTCCATTGCTTATGACCGGAATAACAGGGAGCCGCTTTTCTATGAGGAGTATCCCGGAAGCATCATCGACATGGCTCAGCTTCAGATCATGCTGGACAAAGCCAAGGGGTACGGCTATAAAAACTGCGGCTTTATTCTGGACCGCGGATATTTCAGCAAAGCAAACATCCGCTTTATGGATAAGAACGGATATGATTTCGTCATCATGGTCAAGGGGATGAAGTCCCTGGTCCGTGAAATCATTCTGGAAAAGCGCGGCACGTTCGAAGAAGTCCGGGCAAACAGCATCCGACAGTACAAAACCTATGGGACCACCATAGAGAGGCCGCTGTTTCCATCGGATGACAGAATGCGTTACTTTCATTTGTTCTACAGCAGCCAGAGACATGCTTCGGAACAGGAACTTCTGGAAGCGCGGATCGACCGAATGAAGAAAAACCTGAAAAAGCTCTATGGGAAAGCGGATGAACTGCCCAGGGAATATCAGCATTATTTCAAGCCGGTCTACTATCATGAAGAAAAGGAAGACCAACTGCTTCAGCTTGCCATGGAAAGGAGCGACGTCGTAGAAGAAGAGATTCATCTGTGCGGATACTTCTGCATCGTCACTTCCAGGAAAATGACAGCAAAGGATGCCCTGGAACTGTATAAGAGCCGGGATGCGTCAGAGAAACTGTTTCGTGGAGATAAATCCTATCTTGGAAATGGGGCGGTTCGGGTTCAATCGGATGAAGCGGCGGAAGCCAAGATCTTTATCGAATTTGTGGCTCTTGTCATCCGAAACAAAATCTACACGGCTCTAAAGGATGCGGTGCTGGAAGACGACAGCAAAGCGAACTACATGAATGTTCCTGCAGCAATAAAGGAACTGGAAAAAATAGAGATGATCCGGCAGACAAACGGAGAATACCGGCTGGACCATGCAGTCACAGCAACACAGAAGGCGATTCTGAAAGCATTTCATATGGATGCATCATACGTACAGAAAGAAGCAGCAAAAATACGGGAAGCATTACTAATGGAGGAAAATAATGGCCAGACCACGAAAAAGGAAGACAACGGCGGAATTGATCGAAGAGGCGGAAGCAGTCGTAATAAAGCGGAAAGCTGCATATGATGAAGCAGTGACAGCGCTGAAGGAACTGCGGGAGAAGGAGAAGAAAAAGAATCAGGAAGCCCTTCTCAAAGCAGTAGCTTCCAGTAAATGGAGCTATGAAAAGATCATGGAGTTCATCCAGAGCGATCCGGAAGATGCCGAAGAATGAGAATCTGCTCCTACTCAAGCCAAGTCGACAGGAAGGTTGAGTAGGAGTTTTTCAGGAAGTTAAGAAGCATACCCTCAATAAATTTTTCAGAAATAAATAGGGTATTTATACCCTATAAAAAGTATAACAAAAAAGCCGGCTATTTGCAATCATTTTCGATTACAAACGCCGGTTTTTGGCCATTTTCTTCATCTCACGATTGACGAATTACTCATTGAGGGTACTTTTCTTTGGAAGTTCACATTATTAATTTTCAGATTGGCTGATTCCATAAATGGTCTTAACTTGTATAAGTCCTCCAGTTTCTCAATTTTCAGATTCGTTGTAACAGGTGATTTGATAATCATCGCAAAGCCTCCTTTATCAGCTTTTACGATGATACCATTTGTACATTTTTATTCCGGAACTTTTGTACATATTTAATTATGACATAGCATTTGCCTCATTTACAACTCTATCAAGGAGTTCTTTCGCAATACCCCGCCGTCTGTATGCCGGATTCGTAAACATACTTGACAATAACCCTATTCTGCCAGAAGGACATCCAAAATACGGAGGCTTTTCCACAAACGACATACCGCTGGTTCCAATGATTGTATCTCCATCAAATGCTAACCATGAGACAAAAGTTCCGTCTGCCATATGTCTGCTGTAATAATCCATCAGAGCCGGCGCCAAATCGATATCCTCTTTAGCCCCTTCTTCTCTCAACTGCTCTATCCGCATTTGAATATATACTTCCAGATCAGAGGTAGTTAGCTTTTTATAAACGATTTCCATTTGTAACCCCCCCCCAAAAAAAAATCCCGATTTATATCTTGGAATACGTATCTTGTCTTCTTCCAAGTGGCTTTGAAATCAGTGGCAATTATATTCATTTCTCATCAGCACAATTTCGTTACTTAGTATATCATGTTTGGAATTCGTAAAAAACAGAAAAGCCCTCCCACAGTCACGCCAGACCAACTTTCACATTTTTTCTATAAGAAAATGCGGCACCAGCCTCTCTTCTCAGAAAGACGGATGCCGCAAAAGTGGCTTAAACACGGGTTTTTTCAGCCCTCTCTTATTTTGTTCTTGTTAGCAGAGCCACTGTCTCGACGTGCACGCTGTGCCCGAACTGGTCTACCGGGCAGACCTTCTTCAACTCATAGACCCCATCTGCACAGAGGATCTTCAGATCCCGGGCAAGTGTTGCAGGGTCGCAGGACACATAGACGATTCGTTCCGGTGCCGCAGCCAGAATGGTCAAAAGAACAGAGGGCTCGCACCCCTTCCTGGGTGGATCGAGCACGATCACATCGGCCGGTCGGCCGGAAAGATAGACCGACCCCAAGGCTTGCTCCTGCGCCGATAGTTTTCCGAAATCGGACTTTCCCTTCTCAATCAGCCTCGGCAGGACATCCTCGGTTGCTCCGGCATAGAAATCGGCATTACTGATCCCATTTCTTCTGGCATTCTCCTTGGCGTCCTGAATCGCCTCCGGTATGATTTCAATTCCGGTCACGTGACCTGCATTTCTTGCCAGGAAAAGCGAAATGCTTCCGATCCCGCAATAGAGATCATAGACATTCTCCTCTCCGGTCAGGCCGGCATATTCGAGTGCTTTTCCATAGAGTTTCTCCATCTGAAGCGGATTCACCTGGAAAAAGGATCGCGGCGAGATACGAAATGCGATATCACCGATCATATCCGTAATGGTATCCTCTCCCCACAAGGTTTTGGTTTCCCGGCCGAGAATCACATTGGTTCTGTCGCGGTTTATATTTAACGTCAGAGAAGTAAGATCAGGGGATGCCATACGCAGAGCTTCAAGCAGGGACTCTGCCGCCGGGATCCGGTTTCCGTTCGTCACCAGGCAGACCATGGTTTCTTTGGTGTGAATGGCCTGACGGATCAGGACATGGCGAAGCAGGCCCTGACCGGTGGTCTCATCATAAGGCTGAACGCGATTTTTCTGCATCCAGGAAAGAATGGCTTTCAGAATCTTCTGATTTTCCAAAGCTCCGATCCGGCAGTCAGTGCAAGGCACAATACGATGACTATGCGGCGCATAGAAACCGGCGATTGGCCTGCCCTGCTTGTCTTTTCCGATCGGATACTGGGCCTTATTTCGAAAGCGCCAGGGATCCTCCATTCCGATGATGGGTTCAGAGATCTCCCGGATCCGGCTTTCCGGGAAACCACCAACCCGAATCAGAAGATTTTGCACATGCTTTTCCTTCCAGCGAAGCTGGGCAGCATAGTCCATCTCCTGGAGCTGGCATCCGCCGCACTGCCTGGCAATCGGGCAGACTGGCACGACGCGATCTGCGGACGGCTCCTCCACGGAGATCAGACGGGCATAGGCATAATTTTTCTTTTTCTTGGTAATGCCTGCCCGGATCCGATCCCCCGGGATTGCCCCGGGGACAAAGACCGCCATTCCCATGGCATGTCCGATCCCTTCCCCGTGGATGCCCAGATCCTCGATTTCCAATTCGATCTCATCATTTTTCTGCATGCGTTTTCCTTCACTATGATCCTGGCCTTTTGACCGATCCTTTGATTGAAAAAGCAGGAAAGGTCTCTTCTCCTGCTCTCCCTTACATCTCTATGATTCGTAAGATTCTCCTAGATCTCCTCTGAAGTCCTCCGGATATTGGTCTCCATATAGCGGTTATAGCCCTGCCACTCGGTGTTTCCGGGAACCGTATTTTTTAATGCTTCCTTCATGGTTTCCATCTTGGCATCGGTATTGTCCGCCTGGGATAGGGCAATTGCCTCAAGCAAGGCCGGTTTCTTCGGAGAGCCATACTCCAGCTCGCCGTGATGGGAGAGGATACAGTGGATCAGCTCCTCTGCCTTCTTATGCGGGAAGTGGGGGATCTGGCGAATCTTGTCCCGCAGCATGCAGGCTCCGATCACGATGTGCCCGACAAGCTGACCCTCATCCGTATAATCATTCTGGGGGTAGGGAGAGATCTCTTCGAGTTTCCCGATGTCGTGGCAAAGCGCTGCGGTGATCAAAAGATCCCGGTCCAGCATGGGATAATGCTTTGCATAGAAATTACAGATCTGCGCCACGGAAAGGGTATGCTCCAAAAGTCCTCCGACATAGCCATGATGAACGCTTTTGGCTGCCGAATGGAAACAGAAGCGTTTCTTGAAATCCGGATCTTTGAAGAAGCCTTCCAAAAGTTCCTTCAAATAATCTGTTTTGACCGAATCCACCAGACGAAGCAGTTCGCCATACATTTCCTCAATATTCTTATCCGTCGAAGGGAGATAGTCCGATGCCTTATAGGTCCCCTCCTGGGCCTTTCTTACCTGATTCAGGCGAAGCTGCAGAGCATTGTTAAAGGTTGTCACATCCCCGCTCACCTCGACGTATTCCCCTTCCTCGACGTCATCAAATGCCGGATCATTGGGTGACCAGATCTTCCCCTCGATGGTGCCTGTCTTATCCTGCAAGAGCAGGGACTGATAAGGCGCACCCTTCTTGGTCACTCCGTTTGTCACCTTCCGGACGAGAAAGATGTTATTCTGAACCTTTTTTCCTTCCGCCAGATCTTCAATAAATACCATGATAGACTCCAATTCTAAGCTTTTTTCAGCCCTTTCATTATACTTTTATCCCCTGGCCCTGTCTATAAAATATAGACCAGTGCCTTCCTTTCCCCTTCTATTCTCTCGTTCACTTTGATCTGAAAATGTAAAGCCAATCCATCCTTTCCCCTTCTGTTCTCTCGTCCACTTTGACCTGAAAATGTAAAGCCAATCCACCCTTTCTTTCGCGTGTTCATGTTATAATATTTTTGTCCATGCAAATGAAAGTTTGATAGGAAAATCATATGAATCCAAAGGTATATCACACACTTGAATTTGATAAAATCATTGATCGCCTGACCAGCCTCGCTTCTACCGAGCGTGGCAAGTCCTATTGCCAGAAACTGACTCCCATCACCAATCTCGAGAAGATTAAGGCCCGGCAGCAGGAGACCGAGGACAGCCTGCAGCGGATCTACCGCAAAGGCTCTGTCTCCTTTGGCGGAGTCTCGGATGTCACTCCCTTCCAGAGGCGGCTGGAAATCGGCGGTTCTCTGAATGCAGGAGAACTCCTTCAAATCGCCTCCCTTCTCTCGGCAGCTGGTGCTGCCGCCCGCTACGGGGACACAGGGTCAGATGAGAGTGCGCGTGACTCTCTCTCTGCCTATTTCGAAGGCCTCTCCCCGGTCCGCCCCCTCTACGATGAGATCCATCGCTGTATCCTTTCTGAAGACGCCATTGCCGATGATGCTTCCCCGGAGCTTCGAACGATCCGGCGTTCTCTCACCGGTCTGGATGAAAAGATCCGTTCCGAAATGAACCGTATGCTGACCGGAAGCGCCCATGATTATCTCCAGGATGCCATCGTGACCATCCGGGACAATCGTTATTGTCTTCCCGTCAAAGCAGAGTTCAAATCCCAGGTCTCAGGTATTGTCCATGACCAGTCTTCTTCCGGCCAGACCCTTTTCATAGAGCCAATGGCCGTGGTAAATCTGAATAATCAGAGAAAAGAGCTGGAGCTGGATGAGAAAAAGGAGATTGAGAAGATCCTGGCAAGACTTTCTTCCATGGCCTTCGAACATATGGCGGAAATCGAGACCGATTTTAAGCTTCTTTCAGAGTTGGATTTCATTTTCGCCAAGGGGAAGCTTGCCGAGGAAATGCAGGCAGTTTCTCCGGAATTCAACGAAGACGGCCAGATTGATCTCCGTGACGCCAGGCACCCTCTTCTGGACCCGGATCAGGTCGTTCCGATCCAATTGAATCTTGGTCTTACATTTGACCAGCTCATTGTCACGGGTCCTAACACGGGTGGTAAGACGGTTTCCCTGAAAACCTGTGGACTTCTGACCCTGATGGGCCAGGCAGGGCTCCATATTCCGGCTGCATCCGGCAGCCGTTTGTCCGTCTTCCACAATGTCTATGCTGATATCGGTGACGAACAGTCCATTGAGCAATCCCTGTCGACATTTTCCAGCCATATGGTCAATATCATCCGGATCCTACGCTCTGTCGAACAAAGTCCGAACACTGCGCTCGTCCTTTTCGATGAGCTTTGTGCCGGAACGGATCCCGCGGAAGGTGCGGCCCTTGCGACCTCGATTCTGGCCAAGCTCCATACCGAGGGAGTCAAGACCATGGCAACGACGCATTACAGCGAGTTGAAGGAATACGCTCTTGCGACACCTGGCGTTGAAAATGCTGCCTGTGAGTTCTCTGTGGAAACCCTGTCCCCGACTTACCGGCTCCTGATTGGTGTACCGGGGAAATCAAATGCCTTTGCCATCTCAACAAAACTTGGTCTCACTTCGGATATTATTGACGATGCGAGATCCCGCATGACAGAAAGAGCGCAGTCTTTCGAAGATCTATTGACCGACCTTGAGGAGAGAAGAACTGCCCTGGAGAAGAAGGAGGCCAGCCTCTTAAGCGATCGGGAAGCCTTTGATCGGAGGATGGCCAAATTATCCGAGGATGAGAGGAAAGTCTCTGCTGAGAAAACGCGTGTCCTTCAGGATGCTTCTGCGGAGGCCGCCCGAATCCTGAAAGCTGCCAAGGATGAAGCTGACCAGACCATCCGTTCCTTCCGGAAAATGAAGACGGAATCACCGGATCTTCGAAAGATGGAGCAGGAGCGGACTGCTTTGGGCAAGAAATTGTCAGATGCAGAATCCAAAGCTTCGGAACGTGCTATGACAAGGCATGTACAGTCGGTAAATAGCGGAGCCATCAATGTGAAAAATCTGCACGTTGGGGACAGTGTCCGCGTGCTTTCTATGAATATGAATGGAACGATCCACAAATTGCCGAACTCAAAGGGAGAACTCGAGGTGCAGATGGGCCTCATTAAGTCGAAAGTCAAGCTTTCTGATATTCAGCTTCTGGGAGACGAGACAACAGCTGAGCGCTTCCGAAGGGAAATGAAGGAGAAACGCAGGGCCCAGGCCGGCGTCAGTCCGAATAAAAATATTGCATCCTTCAGTAAGGCCGCTACCATTTCTCCGGAGATCAAATTGCTGGGGCTTACAGGGGATGAAGCCATTGCCAAATTGGATAAGTACATCGATGATGCCTATATCTCTCACTTAAAGGAGGTCCGCATCGTTCACGGCAAGGGTACCGGAGCCCTTCGACGGGCGGTTCAGCAATATCTGGATGGAAATATGTATGTCAAGGAATACCACCAGGCTGCTTACGGTGAAGGCGATGCAGGGGTTACGATTGCAAGACTTGGATAAAAAGACTTGAAAGCTTGAATAGAATACTTGGATTAAAAATTTGGATAAAAAACTCGGATAAAAAACTTGGATAAAAAAATCCCGCAGCAAATGCTGCGGGATTTCTATTTCGATCACTCAAAGCTGTAGATATTAAACCAGCTCAAGAAGAACTTCCAGAGCGCCGTCACCCTTACGCTGACCAATCTTTACAATACGGGTATAACCACCCTTACGGTCTGCGTACTTCGGTGCGATCTCATCGAAAAGCTTATTCGGAAGGTTAACAACCTTAGTCTCAGACTTCTTCTCACCCTTTACAGTTACAGGGTAAAGGAACTTCAGCATCTGACGACGTGCATGGAGACGGGAAGGAAGATCCTTCTTAATCTTCTTGTCAACGGTCTCGAACTTGGTAACCTTCTTACCATCAACAACTTCCTTGACACGCTTGCCGTCTTTATCCTTTACAGGAACCTTAGCCTGAACGGTAACTTCTTCGAAGTTATCCTTCTCACGAATTGCAAGAGCGATGTACTTCTCAGCAATCTTAGATACTTCCTTGGCCTTAGCTTCGGTTGTGATGATTCTGCCATTGTTCAGAAGCATTGTTACCTGGTTTCTGAGCAGGGCTTTTCTCTGGGAAGATGTTCTTCCTAACTTTCTATACTTTGCCATGATATTTCCTCCTGATATTGGATTGGGTGGTTACTACCTCGAAATGCCATATGGACTTACTTCCTCGGCAGATGTCTCTAGCCACTCTGAGGACTACAGGGCCGTACGCCTCGGATTTACCGACTCTGCAGCTTCAAATTTGGCATATGAATAAACTTCGGATCCGGCCTACATTTCAGCATAAGTCGAATCCTGCAGCGGATTACTCCTCAGCGGTACGAAGATGAAGTCCGAGCTCGTCAAGCTTGGCAAGAACTTCATCCAAAGACTTCTTTCCAAGGTTCCGAACCTTCATCATCTCTTCCGGGGACTTGTTGCAAAGTTCCTCGACTGTATTGATGCCGGCTCTCTTCAGACAATTGTATGAACGAACGGAGAGCTCGAGCTCATCGATCGTCATGTCCAGAACAACCTTCGGTCCCTCTTCCTTATTATCAACCATGACTTCCGTATTCTTTGCATTATCGGAAAGGTCGATGAAGAGGTTCAGATGCTCTGCGAGAACCTTGGCTGCAAGGCTTAATGCCTCATCCGGGCCAAGAGCTCCGTTTGTATAGACATCCAGTGTCAGCTTATCGAAGTCGGTCTGCTGACCTACACGGGTGTTCTCAACCGTAATATTTACACGCTCGATCGGGGTGTAAATACTGTCGATTGCAATGACACCGATCGGAGTATCATCGGACTTGTTACGGTCAGACGGTACATATCCGCGGCCATTCTCAATTGTGAGATCCATGTAGAGCTTGCAGTCGCTGCCGCCATTCAGATGAGCAATAACAAGGTCGGGATTGACGATCTCGACGTCATCGGACTCGATCTGGATATCGGATGCCTTGACAACTCCCTCGCCCTCGAAGTCAATATAAGCCTTCTTGGGTTCGTTGTTGCCGCTGTTGTCACGGATTGCAAGATTCTTGATATTCAATACGATCTCAGTCACATCTTCCTTAACACCGGGGATGGAGCTGAACTCGTGAAGAATGCCATCAATCTTGATCTTTGTTACTGCGGTACCGGGAAGAGAAGAAAGCATGATACGGCGAAGGGAATTTCCCAGTGTTGTACCATAGCCTCTTTCAAGAGGTTCCACAACAAAGCGACCATACTTATGGTCATCTGACATTTCTGCGATTTCAATATTGGGTTTGTTGAAATCTAACACTTGCGATCCTCCTTTGACCTATATTTACAGACTACTCAAGCGTACTTATTACTTGGAGTACAACTCGACAATCTGCAGTTCATCTACAGGTACATCGATCTGATCTCTGTTCGGAAGATTCTTGATGGTTGCCTTCCAGTTCTCGGCATCCACATCAAGCCACTCAGCAACAGCACGGCCATTGGTGGTCTCAGCGATATCCTTGAATCTCTGAAGAGACTTCTTATTCTCAACTGCTTCGATGACATCTCCAGCCTTGCAGAGGTAGGAAGGGATGTTGATCTTCTTGCCGTTAACGGTGAAGAGCTTGTGGTCTACCATCTGACGAGCCTCGCGACGAGTACGAGCGAAACCTGCACGGAAAACGATATTGTCCAGACGGCTCTCAAGCATGGTCATCAGGTTTTCACCGGTCTGACCCTTCATACGGTCTGCCTTCTCATAGTAGTTACGGAAAGGCTTTTCCAGAACGCCGTAGATGAACTTAGCCTTCTGCTTTTCCTTCAGCTGCAGACCGTACTCAGAAACCTTCCGACGGCTGTTCTGAGGATGTCTCTTAGACTTCTTATCATAACCAAGATATACAGGATCCATACCGAGGGATCTGCATCTCTTTAAGATCGGGGTTTTATTTACTGCCATTGTATTCTTTCCCTCCTAATTAGACTCTTCTACGCTTCGGCGGACGGCATCCGTTGTGAGGTACGGGAGTTACATCCTGAATGGAAGTTACATTGATTCCGTTTGCTGCAAGAGCACGGATCGCTGCTTCTCTTCCTGAGCCAGGTCCCTTAACGAATACATCAACTGTCTTAAGTCCCGAAGGAGCTGCAGCCTTTGCTGCGGTCTCTGCTGCCATCTGTGCAGCGTACGGAGTAGATTTCCTTGAACCTTTGAAGCCAAGTCCACCTGCGGAAGCCCAGGAGATTGCATTACCCTGTGCATCTGTCAGTGTTACGATCGTGTTATTAAACGATGCCTGAATATGTGCCTGGCCATGTTCAACGTTTTTTCTAACGCGCTTTTTTGTTACTCTTTTTGCAACTTTAGCCATAGTGAAACTAACCTACTTTCTTAGTCTTATTACTTCTTCTTATTTGCGATCGTCTTACGCGGTCCCTTACGGGTACGAGCGTTAGTCTTGGTCTTCTGTCCGCGGACAGGAAGTCCTTTTCTGTGACGAATTCCTCTGTAGCATCCGATCTCGGTAAGTCTCTTAATATTCAGAGAGACATCTCTTCTGAGATCACCTTCTACTTCAACACCAAGAGTGTTGATTGCGTCAGCAAGCTTTCTGACTTCATCATCCGTCAGATCCTTGCAGCGTGTGTCTCCATTGACCCCGGATTCTGCGAGAATCTTGTCTGCAGTAGTTCTGCCGATTCCGTAGATATATGTGAGGCCGATTTCAATTCTCTTTTCTCTTGGTAAATCTACACCTGCGATACGAGCCATGTGTATTTACACCTCCAAATGATCGTGAATGGGGGAAGACATATCCCCGTCTATAGTACCGAGCTTCCCTCACAGCAGCTCTGACGTGTCCGCCAGCCTGAAATGTGTGCTTTTACGTTCCGCTCTTCTTTTTTCTGCCAGAGACAGAAAATGGTGAGTCTTATTCCCCGGTATGAATGGAATAAAGCTCACAGTAGATGCAGCTATCCTGCAACTCTTGTATTATGAACAGTTTGGCTCATGTCAAACTGCAGCCGCCATAATACACATGCACTATCAAGGCCAAACCTTATAGGATCAGCCCTGAACCTGCTTGTGCTTCGGGTTCTCACAGATGATTCTGATCTTACCCTTTCTCTTGATAACCTTGCACTTATCGCACATAGGCTTTACAGAAGATCTTACCTTCATGAGGTCCTCCTTCCTTCATCAAAA
>JAQXPG010000149.1 GCA_029100405.1 Lachnospiraceae bacterium
CGTATTCAGGAGGAAACATAGGTGAACAAACAGCAGCTTGCAGCAAAGATCTGGGAATCAGCCAATCGAATGAGGTCCAAGATCGAAGCAAATGAATATAAGGATTATATTCTTGGCTTCATATTTTACAAGTATCTGTCTGACAAGGAAGAGCAGTGGCTTCTTGCCAGAGAATATACAAAAGAAGACATCAAGGAGTATGTGAATGAAGAAGATGATGAGACTGTAAGAAATGCCCAGCGCAGTCTCGGCTACTTCATAGCCTATAAGGATCTCTTCTCGACCTGGATTTCTATGGGATCGGATTTCTCAGTGGATAATGTCCGAACTGCCCTTTCCTCCTTCTCACGTCTGATTTCAGAGTCGCACAAAAAAGTTTTTGACGGCATTTTCAATACGCTAGAGACCGGCCTTTCCAAGCTCGGAGAAAATACAAGATCCCAGACCAAGGCCGTCAGCGACCTGATCCAGCTGATCAATGAGATCCCGATGAACGGGAAGCAGGACTATGATGTTCTGGGCTTTATCTATGAATACCTGATTTCAAATTTTGCAGCGAATGCAGGGAAAAAGGCAGGTGAATTCTATACTCCGCATGAAGTTTCACTTTTGATGTCTGAGATCGTGGCCAACCATCTGAAAGGGCGCGAGGAGATCAAAATTTACGATCCGACCTCAGGTTCTGCGAGCCTATTACGCGAAATCGGACAGACTACAGCAAAGTACATGGACGATAGTAACCGTATCCGTTATTACGCACAGGAGCTGAAATCTAACACTTATAACCTTACAAGGATGAATCTTGTCATGTGTGGCATACTTCCTGACAACATCGTCACAAGAAACGGCGATACGCTGGAGGAGGACTGGCCTTATTTCGATGAATCCGACCCGGTCGGCACATATGATCCTCTTTATGTGGATGCGGTGGTGTCGAATCCGCCGTATTCTCAGAGATGGGATCCGGCAGGAAAGGAGAACGACCCTCGGTTTTCCCGTTATGGACTTGCCCCGAAATCAAAGGCAGATTATGCTTTTCTCCTGCATGACCTCTATCATCTGAAACCGGACGGCATCATGACTATCGTTCTTCCGCATGGTGTTCTTTTCCGTGGCGGCGAAGAAGGAGAGATCCGAAAGAATCTGATCGAGCAAAACAATATCGACGCCATCATCGGGCTTCCTGCAAATATTTTCTTCGGTACCGGTATTCCGACGATCATTATGATCCTGCGCCAGAAACGTGAACATACAGATGTCCTGATCATCGATGCTTCCAAGGGTTTCACTAAAGAAGGGAAAAATAATAAGCTTCGTGCTTCTGATATCCGAAGAATTGTTGATACGGTTCGTGACCGGAAGACGATTGAGAAATATTCCAGAAAGGTCAGCCGGGAAGAAATACGCGCGAATGATTACAATTTGAATATCCCTCGGTATGTAGACTCATCTGAAACCGCGGAAAGCTATGATATCTATGCTTCCATGTTCGGTGGGATTCCTGCAAAAGAACTCCATGCTTTTGACCAGTATTGGAGGGTATTCCCGACTCTTCGATCAACCCTTTTTACAGGAGAAGGGGAGTATGTATCCCTGGCGGTCACCGATATAAAAGCAGCCATTTATGAGAATAGAGATGTAAAAGCATTCCTTGGGGAATTTGAGTCAGCTTTTGCTGATTTCGGTGATTACCTCGATTCTCGTTTGATAGATGATGTAGAAAAGCTGAATTCCGCAAGAAGGGAAGAAGAGATTACAGCAGACATTTTCAGGCGCTTTAGAGACTTTCCTCTTCTGGATCCTTATCAGGCTTACGAGATCTTCGAAGGGCAGTTCTTAACCATATCCGGCGATCTCGAACTGATCCAGGCCGAGGGCATGGAAGCCGTAAGGAAAGTCGATCCCAATATGGTCATAAAAAAGAAGAATGGCAAGGAAGCGGAAGTTCAGGAGGGATGGAAGGGACACATTCTTCCCTTTGATCTGGTGCAGAAGAGTTTACTGAAAAGTGATCTCGATGCTCTTCATTCAAAAGAAGAAGAACTCTCTGAAATTCCCGGAGAATATGAGGCGCTTCTCGAATCTTTAAGTGAAGAAGATAAAGAAACGATTTCCGAAGCCTTGAATGATACGAATGATGCTTTTGTTATCAAGAATATTAAAGCCGTGATCAAGGAGTTAAAGGAAGACCCTTCTTCAAATGATGAACTTATTTCACTATTGCAGAATGTTGAAAAGTTAAGCGCAAAAGAGAAAAAACTCAAG
>JAQXPG010000150.1 GCA_029100405.1 Lachnospiraceae bacterium
CGATGCAGATGACCGGGAGGCCTATACCCGTGCCCTGATCCATGAGATCACTTACTGGGGCGAGAAACTCGATCATCCGGCCGTCTCTACGATTTTCATCGGAGGCGGGACGCCCAGCTGGCTGGAAGTGTCCTTGATGGAGGAGATCCTTCGTGCGGTCAGGTCTTCATTTCACATGGAAAAAGGCCTGGAATGCACCATGGAAGTGAATCCCGGGACGGTTACTTATCAGGCCATGCTCGACTACCGGTCCATGGGGATCAACCGCCTTTCGATCGGCCTCCAGAGCGCAAATGACGAGGAACTTATGACCCTGGGCCGGATCCATGATTACCGGCGCTTCTTAAGGACGTTCGAGAGCGCCCGGAGGGCAAATTTTTCCAATATCAATGTAGACCTCATGACAGGAATCCCCGGACAGACCCTGGAATCCCTCAAGCGAAGTCTGGCCAAGGTCGTGCTTCTGGGGCCGACCCATATCAGTGCCTACGATCTGATCATTGAGGAGGGAACCCCCTTTTATGACCGCTATCATAAGGATGAAGAGAAACGGCTGGCAGGAGAAGAACCGGCCTTTTTGCCGGATGAGGATACGGAGTATGAAATGACCCGGATGACAGAGGATTATCTCCGTCAGAAGGGCTATCGCCAGTACGAAGTGTCAAATTTTGCCCGCCCGGGCTATCGCTGCCGTCACAATGTCGGCTATTGGAAAAGAAAAGAGTATCTTGGCCTCGGTCTTGGTGCGGCTTCCCTGATAGATGAGACCCGTTGGAATGAAACGAGAGACTTCCGGCAGTATTTGGCTTACTGGAAAGATTCGGACAAGGGAAATCTGTCCCACCAAGGAGATAGGGAACAAGCAGAGCTCGATATGCCAAAGACCCTTACAAAC
The DNA here is from genome assembly GCA_029100405.1 of Lachnospiraceae bacterium. Classification (GTDB taxonomy): domain Bacteria; phylum Bacillota; class Clostridia; order Lachnospirales; family Lachnospiraceae; genus Lachnocurva. Next base: position 896 of record JAQXPG010000150.1, read on the forward strand.
TTCCAGCGTCTGTCTAAAAAAGATGCCATGGAAGAATTTATGTTTCTCGGCCTTCGCATGAATGAAGGGGTTTCTTTGGATGCCTTTGCATCTTATTTTGGTATTCCACTCTTGTCTGTCTATGGACCTGTGGTGGATCGATATCAGAAGGAAGGCATGATCTGCCTTGCCGAAGGCCGCCTGCTTCTGACCCGAAGAGGGAGAGAAGTGTCAAATGAGATCCTGGCAGACTTCCTCTTGTAACCAAACACACAATTCATAAAAAATTCTTAAAAATTCCCATCATTAGAGTTGACATCCTTTGCTAAGGGTGATAGATTAATCACAGAAACAATTAGCACTCTGATTAAATGAGTGCTAACAAGAAAAAGGATGACAGTTATGGAAGAACTCGATGACCGTAAGAAAAAAATACTGAACGTCATCATTGACACCTATCTGAAGACCGGAGAGCCGGTCGGATCCCGTACCATTTCCAAGGCGCCGGGTCTGGACCTCAGCTCAGCCACGATTCGGAATGAGATGTCAGATCTGGAAGACATGGGTTATATTGAATCCCCGCATACTTCTGCAGGAAGAGTTCCTACCGACCAGGGCTATCGCTACTATGTCGATAACCTGATCAGGGATCGGGACCGGGAAGTCATGGAAGTTCGTACCAGTCTGACACAGAAGACCGAGAAGATGGAGAAGGTTCTGAAGATGATCGTTCAGTACCTTGCTAAAAACACCCAGCTTCCGACCGTGATCTCAGCTCCTTCCATTACAAGAAACCGGGTCAAGTTCGTACAGCTCTCCGCTGTTGATGAGAGTCACCTCTTGTCCGTTGTCGTGATGGATGGAAATGTAGTCCGAAACAAAATGATCCGCATCACGGAGCCGGTCAATAACGAAGAACTTTTGAAGCTGAACATGCTCCTGAATACAACCTTAAATGGCTTGACGGTTCAGGACATCAATTTGGGACTGATCCAGAAGATCCGGGGCCAGGCGGAAGACAATTCCGATATTATTGAATCGGTTTTGGAAACCATCGCCGACACCATTACGGATGATGACCTCGAGATCTATACCAGCGGAGCAACCAATATCTTCCGTTATCCGGAGCTTTCGGATTCACAGAAGGCAAGCGAGTTCCTTCAGAAGTTTGAAGACAAGGGTGATCTGGCAGAGCTTATCACAGAAGCCGAGGAAGATGCCCAGGAGACCGGAAAGGGTCTTCAGGTTTATATCGGCGATGAAAACCCGGTCAAGAACATGAAGGATGTCAGCGTTGTGACAGCTACCTATGAACTTGGCGATGGCGTGAAGGGAACGATCGGAATCATCGGACCTAAGCGAATGGATTATCAGAAAGTTATGGACAGCCTGAGCAGTCTGAAAGACCAGTTGGAGGGCACCTTAAAGAAGCCGGAACTTTCAATAAGTCCCGGAAAGGAACCGGACGATAATGGCAGTCAGAGCAAATAGAATCGACAGAAAGGCGGTAGTATTTTGGCAGAAGAAATGAAGAAAAACCAGACTTCCGATTCTCTGAAAAATGAAGACCTGACCGAAGAGAACAAGGTTAAGACTTCGGAAGAAAAGGCAGAGGATTCTGAACAGAAATCAAAAGATCCGAAATCAACAGAACAGAATCCGACAGAGAATAATCCCCAAGCTGCAGAAGATTCTTCCAAAAAATCCGAAGACAAGCCGGATCAGGAAGAAGAAAACGGTAAGGGAAAAAGGAAAGACCAATCGGATCAGGAAGAAGACGATAAAGAAGAGAAAGACGATAAGAAATCGAAAGGTTTCTTTAAAAAGAAACCGGATCCCAGAGATCAGAAGATCGCCGATCTGACTGACCGTGTGCAGAGACAGATGGCCGAGTTCGACAACTTCCGGAAAAGGACAGATAAGGAAAAGAGCGAGATGTTCGATGCGGGTGCCCGCCATATTCTCGAAAAGATCCTTCCGGTCGTTGACAATTTCGAGCGCGCCATTGCCCTTCGCCCCGAAGGCGAAGACAATGCTTATGCAGACGGCATCGAAAAGATCTATAAAGGCCTGATCAAGACCCTGGATGATCTGGATGTCAAGGAGATCGACGCCAAGGGAAAGGAATTTGATCCGAATTTCCACAATGCCGTTATGCATGTGGAAGATGAATCCCTCGGTGAAAACGAAGTGGCAGAGGTCCTGCAGAAGGGCTACACCTTCCACGATGTCGTGATTCGACATGCCATGGTTAAGGTTGCCAACTAGTCGGCGGATCTCTTGATTGGACAGTGAAAACTTAACTTTCTTTTGGAAGATAAATAGAAATAGATCAATAACTCAAAACAGGAGGAAAACGTTATGAGTAAGATTATTGGTATTGACTTAGGTACTACAAATAGCTGTGTAGCTGTTATGGAAGGTGGTAAGCCCACCGTTATCGCAAACCAGGAAGGCGCGCGGACAACGCCGTCTGTTGTCGCTTTCACAAAAAACGGCGAACGTCTGGTCGGTGAGCCGGCAAAGCGTCAGGCAGTAACAAATGCAGACCATACCATTTCTTCCATCAAGCGTCAGATGGGCCGGGATTATCATGTTACCATCGACGGCAAGCAGTATTCTCCTCAGCAGATTTCTGCAATGATCCTTCAGAAACTGAAGGCAGACGCAGAGAACTACCTGGGCGAGAAGGTCACCGAAGCAGTTATCACCGTTCCTGCATACTTCAACGATGCTCAGCGTCAGGCAACCAAGGATGCCGGTAAGATCGCAGGACTTGATGTAAAGCGTATCATTAACGAGCCGACCGCAGCAGCACTGGCTTACGGCCTGGACAATGAAAACGAGCAGAAGATCCTGGTCTATGACTTAGGCGGCGGTACCTTCGATGTATCTGTCATCGAGATCGGCGACGGCGTCATCGAAGTTCTGGCAACCAATGGTGATACTCATCTTGGTGGTGATGACTTCGATAACAAGATCATCGACTGGATGGTTTCCGAATTTAAGGCAAGTGAGGGCGTAGACCTCTCCCAGGATAAGATGGCAATGCAGCGTCTGAAGGAAGCAGCAGAGAAGGCAAAGAAAGAGCTTTCTTCTGCAACTACGACCAATATCAACCTTCCTTTCATCACCGCTGTAGACGGACAGCCTAAGCACCTGGATATGGATCTTACCAGAGCAAAATTCGATGAACTGACCATGGATCTGGTTGAGCGTACCGCAACACCTGTTCAGAACGCTCTTCGTGATGCAGGCCTTACTGCAAACGATATCTCCAAGGTCCTTCTGGTCGGCGGTTCTACCCGTATCCCGGCTGTACAGGAGAAGGTTAAGAGCCTGACCGGTAAGGAACCTTCCAAGTCTCTGAACCCGGATGAAGCCGTTGCAATCGGTGCATCCATTCAGGGTGGTAAGCTTGCAGGCGATGCAGGTGCCGGCGACATCCTTCTTCTGGATGTTACCCCGCTGTCTCTTTCCATCGAGACCATGGGCGGTGTTGCAACTCGTCTGATCGAGCGGAATACGACCATTCCTACCAAGAAGAGCCAGATCTTCTCTACTGCAGAGGATAACCAGACGGCCGTTGATATCCATGTTGTACAGGGTGAGCGTCAGTTCGCAAGAGATAATAAGACCCTCGGAAACTTCCGCCTGGATGGTATCGCACCGGCTCCGAGAGGAGTTCCTCAGATCGAAGTTACCTTCGATATCGATGCCAACGGTATTGTAAATGTATCCGCTAAGGATCTTGGTACCGGCAAGGAACAGCACATCACCATCACCGCAGGCTCCAACATGTCCGATGATGAGATCAATAAGGCAGTCAAAGAAGCTCAGGAATACGAGGCTCAGGATAAGAAGCGGAAGGAAGCCATCGACACCAAGAACGATGCAGACGCTTTCTGTGTACAGACCAAGAAGGCCCTCGATGAAGTCGGTGACAAGGTTTCCGCAGACGAGAAGGCAAAGGTAGAGACCGAGCTTAAGGCAATGCAGGATCTCCTGGCTAAGTACAAGGACAACAATGATCTCTCCGATCAGGAAGTCAATGATATCAAGGCACAGAAGGAGAAACTGGAGACCGCAGCTCAGCAGGTATTTACCAAGATGTATGAGGCTGCTCAGGCAGCTGCTCAGAGCCAGGCCGGCGCAGGTGCGAATGCAGGAAATGCCGGAAATGCAGGCAACGCAGGCAGCACAGGCACAAGCAATAATGGCGGCAATGGCGGAAACGACGATGTCGTTGATGCTGACTACAAGGAAGTCTGAAGTTGATCCCTTGTAATACAAGGAAGAAGTAAAGCCAAGCCATACTCCGGTCCCGCCGGTGTATGGCTTATGGCATATATAGAAAATGTAAACCAAGCCGGATCTTTTATTATCATCCGGCGACAATAGATAGGCAGAAATAACATGGCAGAACAGAAACGTGACTATTACGAAGTGCTCGGCGTCGATCGGAATGCCGATGAAGACACGATAAAAAAAGCATATCGTAAGCTTGCCAAGAAATACCATCCGGATATGCATCCCGGTGATAAGGAAGCAGAAGAAAAATTTAAGGAAGCTTCGGAGGCCTATGCGGTCCTCTCCGATAAGGACAAGCGGGCCAAGTATGATCAGTTCGGTCATGCGGCATTTGATGGCGGAGCCGGTGGCGGCGGTTTTGACTTCAGCGGCACTGACTTCAGTGATATTTTTAACGATATTTTCGGTGGCGGTTTTTCCGGTTTCGGCGATATTTTCGGCGGCGGTGCCCGGTCCAATCCCAATGGACCACGGCAGGGAGCCAATGTCCGCTCTTCGGTTCGGATCAGTTTTGAAGAAGCTGCCTTTGGCTGCAACAAGGAACTGGATCTCTATCTCAAGGAAGAGTGTCCGACCTGTCACGGCAGCGGCGCAAAGCCCGGAACCAAGAAAACGACCTGTCACCGTTGCGGCGGTAAGGGCCGGATCGTGATGCAGCAGCAGTCCTTCTTTGGAACCGTACAGAATGTGACGACCTGTCCGGAATGCGGCGGCAGCGGTCAGATCATTGAGCATAAGTGCAGTGATTGTAACGGAACGGGCTTTATTTCCAAGAAAAAGAGGATCGAAGTGGCAATTCCTGCCGGTATCGATGACGGACAGAGTATCCGGATCCGTGGCAAGGGAGAACCGGGACAAAATGGAGGTCCTCGCGGTGATCTTCTGGTGGAGGTTCGTGTTTCCCAATCTCCGGAATTCCATCGAGAGGGCTTCGATGTCTATTCGATTGCAGATATCTCTTTTGCACAGGCAGCACTGGGCGGCGAGATTCTGATCAAGACCTTGGATGGTCAGGTCCTCTATGAAGTAAAACCGGGGACCCAGCCTAATACCAGGATCCGTCTTCGTGGAAAGGGCATACCGACCATTCGGAATGCCAATATCCGTGGCGACCAGTATGTGACCCTTCGGGTTCTTGTACCGACCGGTCTGACTTTGGAAGCCAAGGAAGCTTTACGAGCCTTCGATGCGGTGAATGGAAATACCTTGCAGAAACCGGTTGTACAGCCGGAGGCAACAGAAAAGAAGAAGAGAGGTCCTTTCGGACGAAAGAAGCGCTGACAGGAGAATCAAATGACCTGGACTTGTTTTACCATCCATACGACAGAAGAAGCAGAAGAGGCAGTTTCTGCCCTTCTTGGCTCCCTGGATATCAACAATATTGAATTTGTCGACAACCGTCCGGTCTTCGGACTGGAGGTGGAAGGGGATTATCCGGAACTCTATCCGGACCTTCCCGAGGATGATGGCAGTGCCAAGGTCAGGTTTTACCTTCCCCTGTCGGATGAATCGACTTCCTCCCTCATGAATTCCGGAAGCCGGATCGAAGCAGAAGAGAGCCGTTGGAACAGAGATAATCTCCAGACCTTATTGGATGAGATTCGTTTTCGTCTGGATGGTCTTCGTTCCTCTATGGATATCGGAAGCGGGCAGATCACCATGGAAGAGACAGCGGAGGAAGACTGGGAGAACAAGTGGAAACAGTACTTCCACAGCTTTACGATAGGAGATCTTTTGATCGCTCCGACCTGGGAAAAGGATCCGAAACTTTCCGAGGGGCAGAAACTTCTTTTGATCGATCCGGGCCTGGCTTTCGGAACCGGAGCGCATGAGACGACTCATCTTGTGATCGAGCAGATCCAGAAATATATGAAGGACCATGATGAGGTCCTGGACTTGGGCTGCGGCAGTGGAATCCTGACCATAGTATCCCTCCTTTACGGAGCGGATCATGTGGTAGATACGGATATTGATCCGCTCTGCCGGAATGCGGTCGAGGAAAATCTTTCCAATAACGGGCTTGGCGGTCTTGATTTTTCAAAAGAAGGAGAATCCAGGGTAAGTCTCTATATCGGCGATCTTACCCGGGATCAAAAACTGAAGAAACAGGTAGGAAGCAATCGCTATGACATTATCTGCGCCAATATTCTGTCCGATATTCTGATTCCCATGGCAGATGCCATGTATGAGGCCGTAAAGGCCGGGGGTTATGCCCTGACCAGCGGAATTATCGATGGTCGTCAGGATGATGTCGATGAGGCCATGACAAATGCCGGTTTCCATTTGATCGAGAAAAACCGCCTGGGAGATTGGTGGAATCTGACATTTCAGAAATAAGAGAAAAATAAGAGTAAGATTCAATTCAGGGATCAGATCCCACGGGATCTGTCCCTGATTTTGCTATGGAGGGATTTATGCAGCAGATCTTTGTCCGTGAAGGCGATATAGTGAACGGAAGGATCCTTGTTACAGGGGAAGATGCCAATCATCTGGGCCGGGCCATCCGCCTGAAGGCCGGAGAGAGAATCAGAGTCAGCACGGATCAGGAAAGAAATTTTATCTGTCAGGCAATTTCTTTCGAGTCCAATACTCTGACCTTACAGATCGTGGAGGAAACCGAAGATACGGAAGCCCTGAATCCCATCATTCTTTTCCAGGCCATTCCCAAGGGCAGCCGTATGGAAACAGTCATAGAAAAGGCGGTAGAACTCGGGGCTTCACAGATCATTCCGGTTGAAATGAAGTATTGTGTGGTCAAGCTGGATGACAAGAAAAAAGAAAACCGGATCCAGCGCTGGCAGAAGATTGCAGACGGAGCTGCCAAACAGTCCAAGCGCAGTAAGATGCCCAAAGTCGGACCGATTTTGCCCTTCAAAGAAGCTGCCGATCGACTTCTATCACTTGACATTTCGCTCGTTCCGTATGAAAATGCACAAGGCGCAGCTTATACCATGGAACTTCTTCGAAAAGTAGAGCCGGGTCAGACCATAGGAATTCTGATCGGGCCGGAAGGCGGATTCGCAGCGGAGGAGATTGCATATCTCAGAGAGAGTAAGAAAGCCGAGGTCATTTCCCTCGGTCATCGGATCTTACGGACGGATACAGCAGCGATCGCTTCGATGACACTGGTTATGATGGCATCGGAAGAGAAGTCTGTCTTGTAAGGAGATCCTGGCAGAAATAAGAAGCTGCCTGTATCAGAAGCTGCTTGCATAAGAAGCAAAGCAGAGTCTCAGACGAAAGACAGGAAAAGACAGATTGGTCTATATTTAGAAACAGACAGGAGCAAAATGGAAGCATATCTCGATAATTCTGCTACGACCCGCTGCAGCGAGAAGGCTGCAGAAGTGATGATGCAGGTATTACGAACAGACTTCGGCAATCCCTCTTCCCTTCATAACAAGGGGATGGAAGCCGAGAATTACTTAAGAAACAGCCGGAAAATCATAGCAAAGACCCTTCGTGCCAAAGAGAAGGAGATCATTTTCACATCCGGCGGAACCGAGTCGAATAACCTGGCGATCATCGGAACCGCAATGGCAAGAAAGAGGATGGGGAAGCATATCCTCGTGTCGCCGATTGAGCATGCAAGCGTTTATAATCCCATGAGGGCTTTGGCGGATCTGGGCTTTGAAGTGGAATACCTTCCGGTGGATTCGGACGGCATCGTCGACCTTTCTGCCCTGAAAGAAATGATCCGGCCGGATACCATCCTGGTCTCCATCATGCATGTCAATAACGAGATCGGTGCTGTGGAACCGATCGAAGAGGCTGCGAAAATCATAAAGGCGAAGAATCCACAGACCTACTTCCACGTCGATGCCATCCAGTCTTACGGTAAATTCGAGATCTATCCGGACCGTTTTGGGATCGACCTTTTGTCCGTGAGCGGACATAAGATCCACGGGCCCAAGGGATCCGGTTTCCTTTTCATTCATGAGGGAGTCAGGATCCAGCCGGAGATTCTCGGCGGCGGCCAGGAATCCGGTATGAGGTCCGGTACAGAGAATGTCCCTGCCATCGCCGGGCTCGGTCAGGCAGCAGAGGATATGTACAGCCATCTGGACGAAAACCGAAAGCACTTGTTTGCTTTGAAAAAGCATTTCATTGCCGGCGTAGAAGAACTCGAAGGGACCCATGTCAACGGACGGACCGGAGAGGACAGCGCCCCTCAGATCGTATCGGTCTCCTTTCGGGGTGTCAGGGCAGAAGTCCTTCTTCATGCCTTGGAGGAACGGGGCGTCTAGGCCACCCGCGGCTCTGCCAGCTCCTCCCACCGGCCCGCTGTTGCGAGGACTTGGACATAGATCCACACAGCCCATGAATATCTGGATGAAACGGTGCGTTTCAGCTTTTCTGTGTTTACAAGCATGGAAGAAATAGA
>JAQXPG010000151.1 GCA_029100405.1 Lachnospiraceae bacterium
TTTCCGCAATGGACGATGCCTATATGCAGGCGAGAAGTGCAGATGTGAAAGATATTTCCAACAGGATTATTGCAAATCTTACTGGCATAAATAGTGAGGGAAGTCATTTGGATGACAAAGTGATTATCTGTGCAGATGACCTCGCACCAAGCGAAACGGTTTCTCTTGACAAGGATAAGGTACTTGCATTTGTAACTGCCCATGGCTCATCGAATTCACATACTGCAATTCTGGCAAGAAATATGAATATTCCGGCAATCATTGGTGTCGGGGATGCGTTTTTAGATGAAATCAGAGATGGTCAGACAGCTGTTGTTGACGGTTACACAGGTGAAATTTATCTTGATCCGGATGAAGAAATAGTACAGGAATTTGTCCTCAAACAAAAGGATGATGAAGAACGTAAAAAGCTTTTGCAGAATTTAAAGGGCAAGGAAAATGTAACCATTGATGGTACGAAAATCAATATTTATGCAAATATTGGCGGAGTTGATAACATCGGTGCCGTGCTTGCAAATGATGCCGGAGGAATAGGACTTTTCAGAAGTGAATTTCTCTATCTTGAAAATTCGGATTTCCCTACAGAAGAGCAGCAGTTTACGGCATACAGAAAAGTACTTGAAAGCATGTCGGGTAAGAAGGTAATTATTCGTACACTTGACATTGGTGCGGATAAACAGGCAGATTATTTCGGACTGAAAAAAGAAGAAAATCCGGCACTTGGTGTGAGAGCAATCAGAATCTGTCTTACACGCCCAGAAATTTTCAGGACACAACTTAGAGCCCTTTACAGAGCATCTGTTTTCGGAAAACTTGGAATCATGTTTCCTATGATTACAAGTGAAAGTGAAGTACGCAAGATTCTTGAAATCTGTGGGGAAGTAAAGAATGAACTGAAAAATGAAGGTATTGAATATTCGGAAAATGTTGAGCTTGGAATTATGATTGAAACCCCTGCGGCTGCAATCATCAGCGACAAGCTTGCACCTCTTGTAGACTTTTTCAGTGTTGGTACAAATGACCTTACACAGTACACGCTTGCCTGCGACAGACAGAATCCCGACATAGAAAACTTTGTGGATACACATCATGAAGCTGTTTTAAGACTGATTGAAATGTCAGCGGAAAATGCTCATAAAAATGGTGCCTGGATAGGAATATGCGGCGAACTTGCGGCGGATACAACGCTTACGGAAACTTTTCTTAAAATGGGAATTGATGAGCTTTCTGTTTCACCCTCATTTGTTTTAAAGGTGAGAGATGCTGTGCGAAAGATTAATATCAATAAATAATTATCTTGGACATCCTATTTATTAGTCAACATATGCAGGGCATATCTCAAACACGGCGGTGACGAAACGGAGACCATGCTTCTCATACAAAAATACCTGACACCTGTCAGGTACAGCCGAAATACGGCAAAAATTGCTTGATATATACAAGAACAAAGTTGTATTTATTGCCGATAATGTGCTATACTAATAATAGCAGGTGTTAAAAATTATCTTGAAATCAGAGGGGGAGAGCAGGTGCAATACCGTTCAGTTACTGAAACAGCAAAGGAATGGAATATCTCGGAACGCAGTGTGAGAAATTACTGTGCGAGGGGGCGTGTACCCGGGGCTTTCCTTATGGGCAAGACCTGGAAGATTCCGGAGAATGCCGTCAAACCGGAGCGATCTAATAAGCGAAAAGAACAGCCGGTCGCTTTATTGGATATTTTGAGGGAAGAAAAAGCTAATCAATATTCCGGGGGTATCTACCATAAGACGCAGATTGAGCTGACTTATAATTCAAACCATATCGAAGGCAGTCGCCTGACGCATGAGCAGACTAGATACATTTTTGAAACCAATACCATAGGTGTGGAAAATGAAATACTTAACGTGGACGAAGTGATAGAAACGGCAAATCACTTTCGCTGCATTGATATGATTATTGACAATGCGAAGGCAGCAGTGACAGAGAAGCTTATGAAGGAGCTTCATATGATCTTGAAAAACGGGACCAGTGACTCCAGAAAAGAATGGTTTGCTGTAGGAGATTACAAAAGGATGCCCAACGAAGTTGGAGGAATGGATACAGCTTTGCCGGAAGATGTTCCTGGTAAAATAAGGGAATTGTTGACGGACTATCGTGCCAAAGAAGAGAAAACACTTGAGGATATTCTGGACTTCCATGTAAAGTTTGAGAGAATTCATCCATTTCAGGACGGAAATGGTCGTGTCGGCAGACTGATTATGATTAAGGAATGTTTAAAATATCATATTGTTCCGTTTATCATCGAAGATAATTTAAAGATGTTCTATTATCGTGGGCTGAGGGAATGGGACAATGAAAAAGGCTATCTGACAGATACCTGCTTGACAGCACAGGATAGATATAAGGCATATCTGGATTATTTCAGGATTAAGTATTAGGAAAGTGTTAGATTCCCAGCAGGTGCTTAATGTAATTCAAAAGGACAGATAAAAAATTATTGGAGAGTTATGATGAGTAAAGGATGTGCAGGAAAACCCAAGGTAGCATTTGTTTGTATACACAATTCCTGCCGCAGTCAGATTGCAGAGGCATTGGGAAAGAAGCTGGCTTCCGATGTGTTTGAAAGCTATTCGGCAGGAACGGAACTGAAAGACCACATCAATCCGGATGCAGTTCGTATGATGAAAAAATTACATGTTTTTATAGGCATTTCCCCACTCAACCATGGAATCAAGAATAGGCTTAAGGGTTTTCCCCAAATCACTTAACGCATATTCTACATGAGGAGGAACTTCCGGGTATACCGTTCTTGTGATGATTCCATCCTCTTCCATGGATCTGAGGCTGTCAGTGAGAACCTTCTGGCTGATACCTTCCAGATCTTTCTTAAGTTCGTTGAAACGCCAAGGGCGTTCTAATAGATTTCTTATGATAAGCAATTTCCATTTGCTTCCGATAATGGCAACGGTAGTGGCAACTGTGCATTCAGGCAATTCTTCTTTTGTAAGCATAAAAATCAACTCCTTATATGGATTTAGCAACATGTCTTAAGAAAATGGAATTAGTAGGAGTGCTCGCATTGCAACAGTAGACAGAGAAGGAGCACCGCAAATTAGAAATATCGGTGCCATTCATTATGAGCCGGATGCTCTATATTTCTTTACGGCAAGAGGAAAGAATTTCTGTAAGGAACTGCTGGAGGATGGCAGAGTCCAGATTCTCTGTTATACAAAATATAAGGAAATGATTCGTCTGTCCGGAAAAGCATATGCAGTAGCAGAGAATGAGCAGATAAAATGGAGAGATAAAATCTTTGAGGAACAGCCTTATCTTGCAAATGTATATCCAGGGGATACCAGAAGCATAGGAATTATCTTTTGTATTGATAGTGCAGAAATCGAGTATTTTAATCTCGGTGTGAATCCGATATTTCGAGAGACATATCGCCTGGGAGATGTTAAGATGAAAGAGAAGGGATATTTCATAACAGAAAGCTGCATTGGTTGTGGAACATGTAAGAGCGTGTGTCCGCAGAGATGCATCGAAGAAGGATCGCATTTTACAATCATGCAGAATCATTGTCTTCACTGTGGAAACTGTTATGAGAACTGCCCGGTAAAAGCCATTGAAAGAAGAGGATGAGATGAATCAAAATGAAAAACGTGTATTTCTGATTAAGAGATTATTAAAGGAACAGCCCGGATTTAGCAATATGCAGATACCTATCGATACTGATGAACAGAAAACTATGCTCCGTTCTCTTATGAATGTTAGAATGCCTGGCATTATTGACGATGAATTTATAAGCATCCAGGATGAATATTTACAGCAAGTCAATGCAGGAAAAGGTGTTGTTACGCTTTCGGATATGGAAGAAATACAGCCGGATGTATATATCTGGAAGGGCGATATCACAAGGCTTAAGGTTGGAGCAATTGTCAATGCTGCAAACAGTGGGATGACCGGATGCTATCAGCCCTGTCACAACTGTATTGATAACTGTATACATACTTATGCCGGAATCCAGTTAAGGCTTAAATGTTCTCAAATTATGAAAGAACAAGGGTATGAAGAACCGACCGGTCAGGCAAAGATTACTCCGGCATATAATCTTCCCTGTGATTATGTAATTCACACGGTAGGCCCAATTGTGCAGGGAAAATTGACAAAAAAGCATGAGGAATTGCTGGCATCATGTTATCGGTCATGCCTTGGAATTGCTGATGAGAACAGGGTGGAATCCATTGCTTTTTGCTGCATTTCAACAGGGGTATTTATGTTTCCCAATGAAAGAGCAGCAGAAATTGCTGTGAAGACGATAAAAGAGTATAAAGAGAAAACAGGTAGTTCCATTAAGGTGATCTTTAACGTGTTTAAAGATTTAGATGAAGAAATCTATAGGGAACTGTTGAGATAGAGGGTGACGTTCGTGAAATTGAGAAAGTTTCCAACTCAGAAAATAACATTTGATTCATTTCTTTGTGGTATGCCGGCGAGAGATTACATTTACCAGGATACCACTTATGATGAACAAATAAGAAATGCTGCCCGGATGATACGCAATGCAGAGTATGTGCTGATTGGAGCCGGTGCCGGAATGAGTACGGCTGCCGGAGCCCAGTATGGCGGGAAATTCTTTGAAGAAAACTTTGGAGAATTTCAGACGAAATATGGCAAAGGTCCGTATATGCAGGATATGTATTTTGCGGGTTTTATCCTTTCCCGGATGAGGAAAGCTATTGGGGCTACTGGTCAAAACAGGCTTTGCTTGGAGGCATAAATCTTGATGTAACACCGCTGCACAGATTGCTTTTGGAAGCATTGTCAGATAAGAAGATATTTGTGTTAAGCACCAATGCAGATGGCCAGTTTGTAAAAGCGGGATTGCCTGATGAAAAGATCTTCTGTACGCAGGGAGATTATTTCCATATCCAGTGCGGCAGAGGCTGTCATGACAGAATTTATGATGCGGTCGGGTTGTTTCATCAGATGGATCAGGCCAGGATTGACTGCAGGATTCCAACATCTATGGTTCCAAGGTGTCCTGTCTGCGGCGGACCGATGGACATGAATTTACGCAAGGATGATTACTTTGTCCAGGATGATAGCTGGTATGAGGCAGAAGAAAGATTTTCGGAGTTCCTGTCAGATGCAATAGATAAGAAGCTTGTTCTTTTGGAACTGGGGGTAGGCTTTAATACACCGACAATTATCCGGTATCCCTTTGAAAAACTTGTAAGAGAGCATGATAATATAAGTCTGATCAGACTGAATCTTGATCAGGCTATTGTACCGGAAAGTTTTGAAAACAGAGCTGTAGGTATTAATGCTGATATGGCAGAGAGTATCAGGGATATAGTAGAGAAAGTGTAATATTTGCATCTTGGGAATCCTATGAATTATATATAAAAACTTCCCACACTGACTTTGGCTCTAAGTCGGTGTACATTTGACAGCCGGACACTTCCACAGTGGTGCCCACCCATAGCAGACGCTCTCATAATGCCTGCACCTAGTGCGAGTAAATGCTCCCATCCACAGAGTTTATCAGGCACGGGAAATACAAACGCGCTACGCTTGAACGTGTATTTCCCGTGCCCACTTTTGTGTATGGAGGCATTAACTCGCACACGGTTTGTCATAAATCGAGTGTCTGCTACGGGCGGGCGCCACTGCGAAAGTGTCCGGCTGCCAAATGAACGCAAATCTTCGAAGGGGCCAAAGTCAGTGTGGGAAGTTTTAGTTAGTTAATAATCTAAATCACGATGGGGTTTTAGATCTGCGCTCTGCGTCCTATCGTAGACAGGAGGAAAATTGTGTTCAAGGGGTCTGGCACCACTGTACTTGCAAATGCACAATATATTGTTGGAATCCATCCAACCTGAACAATATTACTATGAATAATTGATAGAATGTAAATAATGACTGCTCAATAAAAAAATGAGATTAAATCCCTTAAAAATACTGAGTTCTCTTATCAAAAGTGGTATAATAAGTGCAGGGAAAACAGTCAAATCAGCACAAAAACCTTGCACTCAGGAGAAAACTCATGTATAAATTAGAACGATATCGTCAGCATGGACTTGCAGATTTCAACCAGCCGGTCGGATTGAAAATGAACCCTAAAAAACCGCTGAGTTAAGAAAGCAGAAACTATTCCTTGGAATGCCATCGAGGAAAAATATGCACAACTGTTCCCAAGTAAAACGGGAATGCTGGCAAAGCCTCTTCGTATGGCACTCGGCTCCCTGCTGATCCAGAAACAGCTTGGTTTCTCTGACCGGGAACTGGTTGAAGAGCTTACGGAAAATCCGTATTTCCAGTATTTCATCGGGCTGCCGGGATATCAGACGGAACCTCCCTTTGTACCATCGCTTCTCGTAGAGTTCCGAAAGTGCCTGACAGATGACATCCTTGGCGAAATCAACGAGATGATCATTGCATACAACACCCCGGATGATCCAACCCCAGGAGGCGAAAGCAACCCGAATGCTACAGAAACAGATACAGCCGAAAACAACGGAACGCTGATCCTTGATGCAACCTGTGCACCGCAGAATATCTCTTTTCCACAGGATGTAAATCTCCTGAATGAGGCGAGAGAAAATCTGGAAGGAATCGTCGATGACCTCTGCAGAAGATTTGATTATTGCGTTCCGCGGATGTACCGCAGGAATGCCAGAAAAGATTATCTGAATCTGGCAAAGTGCAAAAAGCGCACCGGCAAAAAGATCCGTAAAGCAATCAAGCAGTAGCTCCAGTATATTTGCAGGGACAGAAAATATATCGACGAGCTTCTGGACACAGAGTGCGAACTGACACCGAAGCAGGCCGAACGGCTTGCCGTGATTGACAAAGTCTACGAGCAGCAAAAGTACATGTATGAGCACAAAGTGCACTCCGTTCCAAACAGGATTGTCAGTATCAGCCAGCCGTACATCCGCCCCATTGTCCGCGGAAAGGCAGCCGCTCCAGTGGAATTCGGAGCAAAGATGGATCTTAGTCTCGATGAAAAAGGAATGGCCCGAATAGAAAAGATGTCGTTTGATGCCTATAACGAAAGTGATGTTCTTATTGCAGCTGTCGAATGGTACCTTGAAAGAACCGACCATTATCTGGAACGCATTCTGGCAGATAAAATCTACCGGAACAGAAACAACCTTGCTTATTGCAGGGAACACGGAATCCGCTTGTCTGGGCCGTCCCTTGGCAGGCTAAAGAAAAATGCAGGAACCGACAAAAAGGTGGAATACAAAGATAACGCTGACCGGATTGCCGTGGAAAGGGTCTTCGCTCTTGCAAAGCAAAAATATGGGCTCGGGCTGATTACCAGCAGGCTGGATGAGACAACGAGATGTTCCATAGCGTTGTCGATCATTGCAATGAATGTGGATCGGATATGCAGATCCCTTTTGCGCTTATTTTACGATATCGTTATTTCAAGGTACAGACAGCATGAATTTATGCTGATATTTATACAAGACAACAACGTAGAAAATTTAGTGTGTTGTTAAGATGGCATTATTTAAGATTCGACACCTTAATTTTACCACATTGGGATGCTCTTTTTTCATTCACTTGATAAGTGAAAAGGAATATTCAGTAAAAATACAGTAACAATGTGGCTTTCAGCCACTTTCACGGCACAGCCGTGAATAATTCAGGATTAATTAAACAAAATTGTATGGACGAACTAATCCATGTATGTTAAGATATACAAATGTATCAACGATGAATTCTAATCTGTTTGTTTGATTTATATAATCAGTAGAATTTGCAGTCTAAGCTGCAACAACGAAATTATCATAATAGAATAATTCTTAATAGTTCAAACTGTAACAAATCGACTACATGTACCCAGCAACAAGGAAAGTAAACCATAAGGTATCAATAAGGAAATCCCTTTTATTGATATATGTAACTATTAACCCAGTTTATGATGGAAGATGTATTGAGAAGCAATTATTCCATCATATCCGTTGGCATTTGAAAAATTTGCACCGGATAACAACATAGGAAAGGAGAGAATGGAAAGAATTATGACATTTGACACAGCATTCAAGCATTTGTATGCAGAAGAACTGGCTCCCTATGGGTTTCAGAAAATCAAGGGCAGAAGACCGTATTTTGTCCGTATGGTGGGGGATGAAATTTTACATGTAATTACCTATCGAAATGTTTGTTCCTTTAGGCCATACAAAGATTTCAACGTTTTATGGGGAGTAGCAACAGTCTATCGGGGTAAGATCAATTTTGATATTAATCCAAGAGATACTACCAGTTGGACTACTTGTGTTCGGGAAGAATCCGGACATGCAACTTTTGAATATCGTGAAGCGATTACAATCGAACCGGAAGTGACATACGCAATAGGAGGACACGATGTGGACATGATGGAGGAACTACAACGTTCGGTGGAGGTAGTAAAGTACATTACCCTGCCGAAGTTGGACAAAATTACAACGTTATACGATTGTATAGAAAATCGTCTTACTAACGCAAATATTTATGAGGGTTATTTTGATGGAACATTTTGTGATGAGGATAATGAGGGGCTGTTGAATTTCATGGTGTTCGATCTGAAAGGATTTGAAGAACACTGTCAGAAAATTATTGATCGAACAGATATTGCATTTAAAGAGGATAGCATAAATTTTGAAAATGAGAAAATAGCCATATTTCGGAATTATACGCAAGATGAGAACTTCCACCAGAAATTAACGTATGAATTGGAAAGACGTAAGTCTCAAAACCAGGAAATTTTGCGAAACTATGGGATAAAATTTTAGAAAAGAAAAACGGAGGAGAAGGAATGAAATTAAAAAAGAGATGGAAAAAATGGATTGCGTTTATTTTAGTGTTTGCATTAAGCCTGTCATCGATACCTGTGTCGCAGGTGCAGGCAGAAACAAATGCCACTGAAAATTCCAAAGATGTTATAACCAGTATTATGACATCGGCAGAACATGAGGTTGAAAAAGATTTAGAAGCGCGAAACGATTCGAAATCCAAAAACCCAGCTGGCAATTGGTATGTAGCAATTCACATAGATCAACTAGCCTGGAATTTTTTTCACAACAAAGTACAGGAGGATATAAATAATCGTTATTCTAATGTAGACACAGAGATTCAAATAAAAAATAAGTATAATGATGGTAAACCAACCGGAAAACCCGGAAGAGCCGATATTGGAATGATCCTTGACGATAAAACATACTTATGGGAAGTGAAACCAATGTCCTATAGTATTGATCCCGAAAAAAAAGAAAGCGCAATTAAACAGTTAAATGGATATGTAGATTCTAGTTCAGAATTCGGGAAAGGCAGTAATCAGATAACAGACGGAACGGTTACATATAATATTACAAGAGTAAGAAGTGATTATATAGAAGACATAACCTATACTATTGATTATTATGTTCAGGATAATGGATTAATTTTTTATAAATTCAATAGATCTTCTAAAAAAAGAGAAACAGAGAAGGAAAAGGAAAAATATCCAATTGCGATGGAAGAGAAGGATAAAGCCATTGAAGATGTGACATCCGTAAAGGTTCCAGTAAAAAATACAGAAGAAACAATACGGTGGACTCCAGTTCAACTTGCGACAGTCCTTGCCTTTGCAAAAGGATGGAAAAAGGTTAACGTTTTAATCAATAGTAATCCAGAAACAAATAACTCAGCATCCACATCGATTATACAGGGATGTACGCCACTTATAGTAATAGTTACGGCTGCAATAATGAACCCTGAACAGGTTAATGCAGCAGAAGTAAACAATGCGATAGACGATTTTGAAACTTTGTTTTGGGTATTTAACGGAGACGACTACGCAACAAGGTTTATAAAGGCTCTTGATGATAATGATGAGGAGACAATAAATGAGCTGCTTAAGCTGATTCAGGAGGAATCGGATACATACGAAGAAGCAGGTGAGATACAGCCACCACGAGATCCGCTCGTTATTGACCTTGGCGAGAAAGGGATTAAACTCCATAATGTAAAGAATGGTGTTAACTTTGATCTGGACAATAATGGATTTGCAGAAAAAACAGCATGGATTGATATTGAAGATGGATTTCTTGCGTTAGACAGAAATGGAAATGGCAAAATCGACAATGGCGGTGAACTATTTGGAGATCAGGTAATCCTACAGGATGGAACCATATCCACATCCGGATTTGAAGCACTTGGGGAACTGGACGAGAATGAGGATCTAGTAATTGATCAAAAAGATTCTGGTTTTTCAAAACTTTTGGTTTGGATTGATGCAGACCATAATGGAAAATCCAAAACAGAGGAACTGTGTACATTAGAAGAGATGAAGATTGTGTCCATCAGTTTGGATCATGAGGAAAACAGCGTGGTCGATGAAGAAACAGGGGCACGACTTGCAGAAAGTGCTAAGGTTATAATTAAGAAAAACGAAAATGAAGAATCGGAGACAGAAATCAGTGAATTCTGGTTTCCAGTCAACACCTCAGACACAACACATGGTGATACTATCACAGCGGGGAATGTGCCAGATTTTGAAACTGCGATACAAAAGGACGAGACTGGGACTTTATATAATCTTTGTTGCGAATTTGCAAAGTCAAACAATATTGCAGATAAACGATTCTATACAAAAGAAATATTGTACTTTTTAACAGATGCATCCAATGTGAAACCAAACAGCCGTGGTGGAAACATAGATGCAAGAGATTTAAGAGTAATAGAAGAATTTATGGGCCGTAAATTTGAAGGTATCGGAGGTACAAATCCTAATGTTAATGCAGCCCAGCTTCTGAAAGAGATATACGAACGTATTGAGGATGATTATTATAATATTTTAAGTCAATATTCCACGTTTGGAGTTTACTTAAAGCTTGTAATTGAGGCTAAGGATGAAAACGGAGAAACCAAACTAAGTTGGCTCCCTCTAGATTCCTTCATTGATTCGAAGATAGAACAGGGCGAGAATGTTGACTCACTGATTTACGATTTAGGCATGTATCTTCGTTCATATGACAGAATAAATGGAACGGATTACTATGAGGAGTTCTGTAAAGAATACTCTGAAAAGTCTGATCACTATAAAGAAATTGTTAATCTTTCCAGCTCTGGAAAAACCTATATAGGAACAGACGGTAATGATGCATATCAGGGTACATCAGCCAATGAGTTTATCTCTGGAAAGGGTGGAGATGATACTTTAAACGGAGGCGGTGGAAATGATCGTCTTTCCGGTGGAGATGGAGACGATACATATATATTTGCCAGAGGTTTTGAAAATGATGTCGTGGAAGATTGTAGCGGACAAAATACAATTCGTTTTCAAGATCTGAGTTCGGAAGACATTTTTGTAAATGGAACTGGGAAAAATGACGTAACGATTCGGGTAAAGGGAACAAACGATACCCTTGTTATTCAGGACTTCTGTAAAGGGGATCAATACCAGAATTTCATAATCGAATTCTCCGATATAAAGGTACACGCAACTGATTCAAATAGCCCTTTACGCTATATTTATGGAGATAGTAGTGATGATAACCTAAAAGCAGTATTGGACGGTTCTGATCTTTATGGTTTTTCCGGGAATGACAAGATTACCGGAAAAGACGGAAACGATATAGCATATGGAAATGATGGTGATGACACAATTTGCACAGGGAAAGGTAATGACATCATTTACGGAGGCGAAGGGGATGATATTCTGGACGCAGGCGAAGGAATTGATCACTTGTATGGTGGTGCCGGAAATGATACTTACTTATTTGGTGCCGGATATGGTATAAATGTTGTTAATGATGAAAGAGGTACAACGGTGATCAAGCTTTCAGATGATCTTGCTATTGAAAATATTGACGTTGTTTCTCTCGGTGAAAATGCCATAATTTCAGTCAAAAACACACAGGACAGAATGATACTGACCAATTACAAGAATAATATAGGAAACTACCAGCTTCAAATTGGAGATCAAAGAATTGATGTCTTTAGTTGTATAAAAGGATCCAATGAAGACTCTCTGACAGGAACATCACAAGGGGATTATATGGAAAACAGTGAAAAATCCTTTGTGGCAGGAGATAGTGGGGATGACCGTATTATTGGAACAAAATTAGACGAATGGATTTTTGGAGATTCAGGCAAAGATCAACTCCTCACAGAGGATGGTAACGATGTCATTTATGCAGGAAGTGGTGATGATTATATAAGCAGTGGAGCTGGTAATGATTTTCTAGACAGTGGAACCGGATCTGACTTCATGGATGGTGGAGCCGGTGATGATATATATTCCTATTATTCAGGAGCAGGGATAGACTCTATCAAAGACAGTCAGGGAGAAAACATGATTGTTTTTGGAGATGGCATCACTACTGATCAAATTACAGTAAAGCGATCAAACTGGAATGATATAAAGATGATTTTTAACGAAGGTGAAGATGCGCTGATCATTAAAAACTATTGTATCGATGATGATGCAAGAGGATTTACCCTTGTATTTGCCGATGGAACAATTGTGAAAGCAACAGATGAAAAGAGCCCTTTGAAGAACATCCAAGGAGAAGATGATTCGGAATATATGGAAAATATCTACGAGGATGGAGAAAGTCTGAGTGGAGCTGATGGTAATGATGATCTTGTAGGTGGAGATTCTAACGATTATCTGTTTGGTGGAAAAGGAGATGATCGTCTTGTCGGAAATGGTGGAAATGATACTTTAGATGGAGGCGAAGGAAATGACCATCTATATGGTGGAGCCGGTGATGATACCTATATTTTCAAGGCTGGATATGGCACAGATACAATTCAAGATGCCGAAGGAATGAACACCATTGAAATATATGACTTTACTCCAGATCAGATTAAGGCTTACCGTACAAATTGGAATAATATTACCATTACTTTTACAAACTCAGAGGATAGCATTGTAATTGAAGGCTTTTGTATTGCCGAGTCAAACAGGAACTTTTATCTGGTATTCGACAATGGTATAAAACTGGATGCAGATGCAGCACAAAGTCCTCTTCGTACATTTAATGGAACCGAAGAATCTGAGTCTATTTTTGCCATGGATGATAATGGAATTACAATATTTTCACTAGGTGGTAACGACTACTTAAGTGGTGGAAATGGAGCTGATAACCTAAACGGTGGAACCGGTGACGATCAGTTATGGGGAAATGATGGCAATGATATGCTAGACGGTGGAACCGGAAATGATGAGTTATACGGCGGGGCTGGAAATGACACGTACATATTTAACGTTGGATATGGCACGGATACTGTGATTGACTCCGAAGGTATCAATACTCTTTCATTTGGAGATATGATAACACTAGATAACTTACAGTTTGAACGTACAAATTGGAATAATTTAACTATTACATTTTTAGGTAATAATAGTGACGATCAATTAGTAATACGTGACTTCTTTGTTTCCAAAAACAGCCGTAAGTTAAATCTAACATTTGCAGACGGAACAAAATATTCTTATGACAGTGAAGAAAATCCTCTGACTGATGTGTATATGGAAATGAAGTAAAATTATAACCAATGATTATGCAACGCTAAGGCATTTTAAATCGACTTAATTGAACTGTTTTATTGCTAAAAGAGGTTTGGTAATTCATTTTATGGAATCCAAACCTCTTTATTTTAAAAGTAACCAAGTCTGCCCTGTCGTGCGGATGAAAATACTAAGTATAAGAGAAAGTTAAAAAGAGCTTTCTCTTTTTCTTGCTTTATAGGAAAGTTCGCCGGCGGCGAACTCTTGAATTAAAAAGACCCGCCTAGAGGCGGGCATGACGAATAGACGGTTTAGGATTTAGAAGATATAAAACCCTTCTTTTCCAAAATCGTCGTCGAGATCATCATCATTTAGGAAATAGTCCATATCCAGAAGTTCATCCTCGCTCATAAGGCGAATGTCCTTGGATGTCATACCTTCCGGAGGATTGTCAATGTATTTTTTGCGCAGTGCCTCGATATCTGGTTTCATGGTGTTTGTCCTCCTTTAAGAGGATTATATCATAAAATTCAGAAAAATCATGCAGAAGAACGCATTCCACGAGATTTGGACATTGCTTTCTCGTACATTTCTTCGAGGGAAACGCGCTGATGGTTGTAGTAGAGCTCCAGGAGCTTCATGTTGTGTTTACAGTCCGGACATTCGAGAGGATCATATCCAAAGGAAATAAGAATAGCATTTCTCCACTGATTGAAACTGCGGAATATATGATGTTTTTCTCTTGAAATTGCACGGCGGAGGCGTTTGTCTGATTCACGGTGGCGGGCGTAAATTCCGCCGTACCGGATCATTTTAAAATGCTTTTCAGGTATGTGACGGATTAAGCGCCTGATGAAGTCTATTGCAGGAATTGTTTCCTCGACATATTTGTCATCTTCATGGCGGTTGTAATGAAAGGTGACCATCCTGCCGTCGTATTTGTCAATTCGGGATGTGGCGATGACAGGCCGTCCAAGATACCGGCCGATATACTTGACAACCGTTTCAGGGTCACATTTGTTTGGCTTGGCATAAACGTAAAAACCATGTTTATGCTCCGTATAGCACTTTGCCTTGGTTTTCTTGAAGGAAGAACCAATTCTGGACTCCATTTCGTTAAGGAGGGCTGTGCGGAAAGCATTACGTAAATAAGTGTAATTAAAGTGTTGACATGGCGCCATAAACCATCGTCACTATATCCGCCCTCAGATATGAGACAGTGGATATGAGGGTTCCATTTGAGATCCCTTCCAAAAGTGTGCAGTACCATGATAAATCCGGGAGTAAAATTTTTGGATTTATTCATTTGGAAAAACATGCGTGAAACAACACTGGTAACGGAATGGAAGAGGCAGTCAAGCAGGGAGCGGTCATTGAGAAAGAAATCACGGAGATTTTCATCAATGATGAAGACACAATGTCGATGCTGCACGTCTACCAGCTTGAAGGACATAGGGGTAGTGCGTTCCATGGCGTATTTATTACCACAAGTAGGACAGAAGCGGCTGTGACAGCGGAAAGGAACAAATTTCAGCTTACCGCAGTGAGGACAGCTATGCATGGCACCGCCAAAAGATGGATCGCTACAGTTAATCATTTTTTCGATATTTTCCATCTCAGTATCCCTGGGATGAAGAGTATATTTAATTTCTTCATAATAGTCCGTAAAAATTTGCTGCAGGATATTCATAAGACTATTATGCACGAAAAAGGAACAAAAAGAAACCCCACCCTTCTAGATTGAGGGGCAGGGGAGCTGAATAGGCGAAGCTTATTTTTACACAAAACATATGTTTGCGGTATTATAGAATTGTATTTAATGATTCGCCGGTCAAAAGCTAATGCTTTTCACCATAAATTTGCACCTTGAAAATTTCACATAATCACAGCATTTTCACGGCATATGTGGTACAATTATAACAGATTACGAAAGAAGAATTACCGCATATGTCTTTTAAAACAAACGACTGCCAGCAGATTACTTTTAACGATGTCCTGTGGGGACTTACCGACCGTGAAAAACGCATGCTTGAGAAATCGTGGGCAAAGCCTTTTGCCGAGAGGATATTCCCTCTCAT
>JAQXPG010000152.1 GCA_029100405.1 Lachnospiraceae bacterium
CTGATAAGCCAGGGGATAACCGCCTGTCATTCTTGTTAATTGAAGCAGGTCTTCTTCCCCCAGGCCAAGCCGGTCTGTTAAGATCTGGTTATAGGCTTCCTTAATGTCCCAGGGATTCAGCATTTCCAAGGGGTAGCTTCGGATGGGAAGCCGGTTTTTTAAGTCGGCTGTCATTAGGAGGGATATGGGATAGCCTCCCTTGGCAAGGCCGCGGCAGAAGGCGATGAGGTCTCTCAGCTCGGCACTGTCAGTGTCTGCAGAGTATGGTTCTGTGCTTGTGCCTGCCCTGCTGCCTGGAGTGGATGACTCTTCTGTGTTTGATCCCATCACGATCAGGAGGCTGGAGCCAGCTTCCTTCAAGATACGGACCATAGAATTCGCAAGCATCCGATATTGGATCGATCTATATTTCTCACCGGGTGCATTGATATAGATCATGCCGTTTTCGATGCGGATGCCGCTGATCACTTCAATCATCTTGCGAATTGCAGGATCTGCTGCCTGATAGATCTCTTCGCATAAAGCCTGATAAATCGATGTGGAAGATGAAGTGGATGGTCTGAATGATTCGGACGAACTTTGTGATCGTTTTGAGGTAATCGATCTGTCTTCGGCCTTGGATCTGCCGGAGGAAGCCCTCAACTCGGCCGGTTTTCCGTCCGTAAGTAGAATGGGTGACGAAACAACGATCCAGTCTTCCTCTTCCTTCAAACGATTTGCAAGATGCTGAAGGAAAGTCCTTTTTCCAATGCCATGGACTCCTGTCAGAGCCAGAGGGCCCGGCTCGTCCTGGAGCAGGCGGATCACGCGATCCTCATCCTGCTGGCGACCGATGTAGCGGTAGAGGGAAAGGTCTTTTTCTTCCTGATATGGATCCCCCATGAAGTCTTTTTGTAGCTGGTCTTTTTGTAGCTGGTCTTTTTGTGGCTGGTTGGCAGGTGATTGTCTGAACTGGCTGGGCTGAGCGGCTTGGCTGTCGCGATGCAATACTCTTGCATCCGTATATTCCCCCTGGTCATCATCTTCATGAAACGAAGGCTGAAGATCCTGAAAATCTTTCATATAACGATTCTCTATTTCTGTCATATTATCCCAATGCCCCTCCTGAGGTTGATTCCTGTCTGCAATCTATCATTTCTTCAATATTCCATTCCGAAGATTGATCTCTTTTATCTATCAGGTGTCTATGGTGTCTATCCGGTCAGGTATGTTCTTTATCTGTGTTTATTTTTGTTTATTCTTGTTTATAATAATTTATCATTTCTACAGAGTTTTTCCAGTAAAATTTATGATCTTACTGGACTTTTTGACCTTCTTTTGTGGCATACATATCCCGATGCTTCCTCGAGTTCCGATGCTTCCTCGAGCGAGTTGCTGCCTGGTGTGCCTGCCCGGTTTGTTCGATATAGGAAATCTTTTCTATTTCATGCGCTTTCTTGTGCCTGTGCAGGCGGATTCCAGCCCGGTTTGTTCGATATAGAAAATCTTTTTTATTTCATGCGTATTTTTGGGGCATTTTCATAGCATGAAATTTAATTAATTTCATATATCGAACAAAAAGGGCGAAAAATGGCCATTTTCAGGCTGAAAATGCGCATGATTCCAAAATAATTTCATATATCGAATTTTCTCCTGCCTCACCTCATGCAATGCTCCTTCTCATGTCCTTCCAATGCCTCGCCTCATGCAATGCTCCTCCTCATGTCCTTCTAATGCCCCGCCTCATGCAATGCACCGCCCCATGCAATGCACCTCCTCATGTCCTTCCAATTCCCCGCCCCATATCCTTCCTGTCTTCACACATCAAACCAGATCGGTATATGCTAAAAGACGTGCATTCTTGTTAGAAATCGTATATACTAGTTCTATTGATTTTCTATGAAAATTGCTTCGATAATTGCTTTGACAATTGCTTCGATTGGTATTGCAATCTGGCGGATCCGATAAATCTGTATGAGCAGGATCTTTGTCAGCTAGATCTTCCACCGTCAGAGCTGCATTCATGGAATCCGTATTAGCTGAATTAAATAGCTGAATTAAATTAAGAATATAATGAGGTGAATTCTATGTGTGGAATCGTAGGTTACGTTGGTAACAGACAGGCAGGTGCCATTCTTCTGGATGGTCTGTCCAAACTCGAATACCGGGGGTATGACTCCGCCGGTATCTGTGTCCGGGATGGCGAGTCCCCGGCTATTGTGGTAAAGGAAGTCGGCAAGCTTCAGAACCTTTCGAACAAGGTCGATGGAGGCAAGGCCCTGAAAGGTACCTGTGGCATCGGTCATACCCGTTGGGCAACTCATGGTGCACCCAGTGTGATCAATGCTCACCCCCATGTTTCCGGCAACTGCACCGGTTCCGGATCCGGCCCTGTCGAGTCCGAAGTGGTCGGCGTTCATAACGGAATCATCGAGAATTATCAGGAGCTGAAGGAAAAACTTCTCCGCCACGGTTATGAG
>JAQXPG010000153.1 GCA_029100405.1 Lachnospiraceae bacterium
TATTTTCTTCATAACTCGCCGATAATATGAACATAGTATTGTGTTAGTATAGTGACAAGGGCTTGCGCAGAAAGCAGGCTGCCCC
The DNA here is from genome assembly GCA_029100405.1 of Lachnospiraceae bacterium. Classification (GTDB taxonomy): domain Bacteria; phylum Bacillota; class Clostridia; order Lachnospirales; family Lachnospiraceae; genus Lachnocurva. The sequence continues at coordinate 86 of JAQXPG010000153.1, forward strand.
GGGGAGTGAAAAGGGAGGCAACATTCAGGGAGGTCTTTCATGGCGAAAAAAACGGCGGGACAAGGGCCACAGCAAGAGAAACAACTGCAACCTCAGCAGCATCAACCGAAACAACAGAAACAACGGGAACCGCAGCAGCATCGACCGAAGCAACAGCAACAACTGCAACCGCAGCAGCATCGGCCGAAACAACAGAAGCAGCAGCCTTTATCATACGAAAAAAGGCGGCATTATGGCATAATTGCAGGGGGACTGACGCTGTCGGTCTATATTTCTCTGATGATCATGCAGGATATTTTGCATCTTGTGATGGGAAACAGGGGGCTTACAGCAGCAGATCTCTTGATTCAGATTCTTTCCGGATTATTCCTGGCGCTGTTACTGGGCTTTCTGATTGCAAAGCAGCTCAGGAACCTGTCAACGGAACGGGAGCTGGCTCGTTTTGTGAAGGAAAGTGATGAAGCGATGGCCATCGTTGCGGCAAATGGGAGTGAGGTCTATCTCTGCAACCGGGCCTTCCGCCAGATCTGGGGTGACAGCCGGCCGCTGAATCCGGGCACATCTTATAGTGAATATTTCAAATATCTGGGCATCTCTCTCGAGGATCTGATCGAGAAGGGAGAATATATTGTAAAAGGCAGGAAAGCCGACCTGGAAGTGGCTTTACGGATCCATCCGACGACCTGGGAGAATCACAAGGCTTATGTGATCCGAGCTTTGGAATATGACATGGGAGTTTACGATCCCCTGACCCTTCTGCCCAATTCTTATTTCTTCGAAAAGAAGGCCGAGGGCGTTCTCCAGCGCATGCGGGAGGGCGGACAGAGGCCGGTCATTCTCTATTATGACATCATGAAAATGAAACTCTTCAATGCTGAGCAGGGCTATGAAGAGGGCGATAAGATCATTAAGAAGGTCAGTCAGACCCTGCGGAAGGTCTATGAGGGTGCTTTGATCGCACGTTTCTCAAATGATCATTTCTGCATTCTGACCCTGGAAGACGGTCTGGAGAGGAAGCTTCGGATCGTTCAGGAGAATATGGAGCAGCAGGACAGCTTGATGCGGCTGGAATTGAAGGTCGGTATCTGCCGGATCCAGCCGGACGATGACAGCACGATCTCTGCTTTCTGCGACCGGGCCCGCATGGCCATGGATCAGATCCGGCAAATAGAAGACCGTTATTTTTGTTATTATGATGAGGAAGTGGAGCGGAAAGTGGAGGATATCCGTTTCATCAATGAAAATTTCCAGTCAGCGCTGGAGAATCAGGAGATCCTCGTTTATTATCAGCCGGTGGTAAGGACTCTGACCGGCAGCCTCTGCGGACTTGAGGCACTGGCCAGATGGAACAGTCCGGAGCTTGGTTTCTTACAGCCCGGCCGCTTCATCCCTGCTTTGGAGAGTACCAGGCAGATTCATCTTCTGGATCGGCACATCATCCGGGAGAGCTGCAAACTCTATCGGAATCTTGCCGATCGGGGCTATAATTGCCCGCCCATTTCCTTCAACCTTTCCCGCCTGGACTTCCAGCTCTGCGATGTCTACAGTATGATTGTGGATGCGGCGGATTGCTTTAATGTACCTCATAACCGGCTTCGAATCGAGTTGACGGAGGATATTATTGAAGAGGATGTCGATCGGATGCGGAGGGAAATCAGACGGCTCCGTTCGGCTGGCTTCCATGTCTGGATCGACGGCTTCGGCAGGGGTCATGATTCGATCAATACCTTGAAAAATGTTGAAGTGGATGCCGTGAAGATCGATATGCGGCCGATCGGAGAACTGAATTTCAGATCCATGCAGATCCTGGAATCGACCATTCGAATGGCCAAGTCCATCGGCATCGAGACTTTGGCAGAGGCGGTGGAGACCGAGGCCCAGTATGAATTCTTAAAGAGCATCGGCTGCGAAAAGGCTCAGGGCTTCCTCTTCGGTAAGCCGGAGGAGTCCGATGCTGCCGTCGGGCAGTCCGGCAGCCGGAAGTTCAAGAGTGAAGAGTACGATGAGGGCAAGTATTATCATACGGCCGGAAAAATGGATTTCGCCTCGAAGATTCCCTTGGGAATTTTTGAGGCAAATGACAGGAAGGTTACTTTCCTGTATGCCAATGATCCTTTTCGCCAGGCACTGCAGGAAACCGGCAGCCTGGATCCGGAATCCCTGGCCCGCGCTTTGAGTGATCCGAAATCTTCGGAACATGCAGTCTTCCAGAGAGCCAAAGCGGAGCTTGGCCGCTGGGATGCACCATTCATACGAACGGTCACGACCGGAAAGGGCGCTTTGATTCAGTATCAGGTCAAGGAAATCAATTCCTATCGGGAGAGATATCTGTTCTCTGCAAGACTGCATACCATTATTCGATAAAGGGTTGTATTGTATGGCAAAATAGACATATGCCACAAAATTCTTGTCCTTTACAGGTAATTTATAGTTAATTATAATGATTTTTGATGGTGTGAAATTCCAGAAAATGCAGCAAGAAGGACTTTGTATGTGTTAGGAGGAAGGTATGGAAGTACAAATCCAGGACCTGGTGACGTCGATCCGAAAAGAAGGGGTTGACGCTGCCAACGCGGAGGCGGAAACGATCCTTGCGAATGCCAGAAAGAAGGCGGACGAGATCGTTTCGAAGGCAAAAGCAGAGGCTTCTGCCGAAAAGGAGGCAGCAGAGCGGGATATCGCTGTGCTGAAGGAAAGCGCCAGGGTTTCAGCAGATCAGGCCAGACGGGATGCAGCGCTTGCTTTCCGTACGGAAGTGGAGAAGCAGTTTGAACGGCTTTTAAAAAGAGATGTTCAAAAGCAGCTGTCAGATGATGCACTCGGTAAGCTGATCCGGGCAGCCCTCCAGGGAGAGGATCCAAAGAACTATCAGGCGGAAGTTGCCGAAGTATCGGAAACTTTGAAGAATGAACTGAAGGATGAGATCGAAAAGGGCTTGACCATCTGCCCGACCAAGGGTGTGAAGGCAGGTTTCCGCCTGGCAGCCAAGGACGGATCCGGTTACTTCGATTGTACGGATGAGGAGATCGCCGAGATGATGATGCCTTATTTCCGAAATCTGGAGATCTGACAGGAGGTGAAGCATGGCTTCGTATTATTATCTGGTTGCGAGCCTGCCTGAGCTTCGAAGTGATGGAGAACCGCCGATCTCCTATGAAGAATTCCTGGATCTGTGTCAGGGAGCAGTTTCGGAGTCAGTATACAGGAAACTGTCGGAGCTGACACTGGATTCTTCGGATATGCCGCTTCTTAAGAAGTGGCAGGAGAGTTATGGCAGAATTATGGAGGAATTGAATTATCAGAGAGCAGTGAATCTGGGTCAGACGGTTCAGGCTCCGGCAGCAAGAGATGCAGGCATTGTTTCCTTTGTCGGAACGCTCATGCATGCCAAGAATCCGCTGGAAGCGGAGAAGGAGATGCTGGCTTATGAATTCCAGACGCTCGATGAATTGGTCGGACTCCATATGTTCGATGACTATGTTCTCTTCGGTTATGCCATCAAGCTGAAGCTTCTCATGAGGCAGCAATGCTTTGTCCATGATAAGGGCGAGGCGGAATTCCGTCGGCTGATGGAAGTTGTACGGAAGCGGGTTTACGGAATCGCGTGAGAATCATTGTAATTACATGAGATCGATCACAAAAGAACTACTTAAGATTAGATTCCCAGAATTCGTATACAAAAAGAGCAGGAGATATCTATGGAAATAGTGAAAGGACATGTATCTGGCATCAACGGAAATATGGCGAATGTCCAATTTGACGGACCTGTCCATAAGAACGAGGTGGCCTACATCCTGGTCGACGGGAAGCGGCTGAAGGGTGAGGTCATTCGTATCACCAAGGGAATTGCCAGTATGCAGATTTATGAGATGTCGAATGGCATCAAAGTCGGCGATCCGGTGGAATTTACCGGTGAGCTTATGAGTGTTGACCTGGGACCGGGACTTCTGACACAGATCTATGATGGACTGCAGAACCCCTTGCCTCAGCTGGCGGAAAAGTGCGGATTCTTCCTGGAGCGCGGCGTCTATCTCGATGCCATCCCGGATAAGGATTGGCAATTTACCCCGACCGTGAAGCCCGGGGACAGTGTCGCTGCCGGCGATACCATCGGAACCGTTCCGGAAGGACTCTTCACCCACCATATCATGGTTCCCTTTACCTTAAAGGGATCCGACTGGACGGTCAGATCCATCCAGCCCGAGGGCAGCTATAATGTCCGCTCGACGGTCTGCGTGATCGAGAATGGTTTGGGAGAAACAAAAGACCTCTCCATGGTCATCACCCAACCCATCAAGCAGCCGATCAAGTGTTATGAAGAAAGGCTTCGTCCGGATGAACCTCTGATCATGAAGCTTCGCTGTATCGATACTTTCCTTCCGGTCGCCAAGGGCGGAACCTTCTGCGTTCCCGGACCTTTCGGAGCCGGAAAGACTGTACTCCAGCATATGGAGGCCAAAAACGGCGAGGCAGACATCGTTGTTATCGCAGCTTGCGGAGAGCGTGCCGGTGAGGTCGTTGAAGTCTTAAAGGAGTTCCCGGAACTCGAGGATCCCAGGACCGGACGTTCCCTGATGGAGCGGACCATTATTATTTGTAATACTTCTTCCATGCCGGTTGCAGCCCGTGAGGCTTCCTGTTACACGGCAGTTACCATAGCAGAATATTATCGCCAGATGGGCTTGAATGTCCTTCTTCTGGCAGATTCGACCAGCCGTTGGGCCCAGGCCATGCGTGAGATGAGCGGACGTCTGGAGGAGATCCCCGGCGAGGAAGCTTTCCCGGCCTACCTCGAATCCACCATTGCAGCCTTCTATGAGAGAGCCGGAAAGGTTCGCCTGAAGGACGGCTCGATCGGTTCCGTTACGATCGGCGGTACCGTTTCACCGGCTGGCGGTAACTTCGAGGAACCGGTGACCCAGGCAACGCTGAAGGTTGTCGGTGCTTTCCACGGTCTGTCCAGAGAGCGGTCCGATGCCCGTAAGTATCCGGCCATCGACCCGACCGAGTCCTGGTCCAAGTATGACGGTATTATTGAAATGGACAAGGTCGAGAAGGCCAGAGCTATTTTACGCCGGAGCATTGAAGTCAGTCAGATGATGAAGGTCGTTGGTGAAGAGGGAACCACTGCTGAGGATTACGTCACCTATCAAAAGGGTGAACTCCTCGATGCGGTCTATCTCCAGCAGAACTCCTTTGATCCGGTTGATGCATCGGATGAGCCGGAGCGGCAGAAGGAAGAGTTCGCTCTTCTCTATGATATCCTGACAGAGCAGTATGACCTTGAGGACAAGAATGAGATCCGTTCCTTCTTCAATGAGATCCGTCAGGCATTTCTGGATTGGCACGGTATCACCAGGGATGCAGCGGAGTATGAGACACAGAAGGCTAAGATCACCGCTCTGTATCAGGCTAAGGTGAAAGCGGCATAGGAGGGATTATGCAGAAAGTATATACGAAAATCGAATCCATTGTCGGCAACGTTGTAACCGTCCGTGCAGAGGGAATTCGAAATGGCGACCTGGCCCTGGTCGGGGACAGCTACGCCAATGTTATCAAACTGGATGGAGACCTGGTTTCGCTTCAGGTTTTCGCCGGCGCTCAGGGTGTCAGCACCAATGATCCGGTTCGTTTCCTGGGTCGGCCCATGCAGGTCTCCTTCTCCGAGCACCTTCTGGGACGGATCTTTAACGGTGCCGGAGTACCAAGAGACAATGGTCCGGCATTGACGGAGAATATGATCGATATCGGTGGGCCTTCCTTTAACCCGGCCAAGCGTATCGTTCCCAAGCACATGATCCGTACCGGTATTCCCATGATCGATATGTTCAATACTCTGGTCGAGAGCCAGAAACTCCCGATCTTCTCGGTATCCGGCGAGCCCTATAACCAGCTTCTGGCCCGGATCGCTCTCCAGGCCGAGGTCGATGTCATCGTTCTTGGCGGCATGGGTCTGAAATATGATGATTATCTGGCTTTCCGCGACACTCTGGAGAAGGGTGGTGCCATGAGCCATACCGTGATGTTCATCCATACCGCTGCGGATCCGACCGTAGAATCCACCCTGGTTCCGGACATGTCTCTGGCGGTAGCCGAGCAGTTCGCTCTGGAAGGAAAGAAGGTTCTGGTTCTTCTGACCGATATGACCTCTTTCTGTGATGCAGAGAAGGAACTGGCCATCACCATGGAGCAGGTGCCTTCCAACCGAGGTTACCCGGGCGACCTCTATTCCATGCTGGCTTCCCGTTATGAGAAGGCCGTTGATATCGAGGGCGCAGGTTCCATCACCATTCTTGGTGTTACAACGATGCCGGGCGACGATGTCACTCACCCGGTTCCGGATAATACGGGTTACATTACCGAGGGCCAGTTCTATCTGAAGAACGGCCACATTGAGCCTTTCGGCTCTCTGTCCCGTCTGAAGCAGAATGTAAACGGTGATACGAGAGATGACCACCGGGCTCTGATGGATGCCATGATCAAGCTCTACGCCCAGTACAAGGAGAGTCTGGAGAAGAAGTCCATGGGCTTTGCTATGAGTGACTGGGATGACAAGCTTTTGAAATACGGACAGCTCTTCGAAGACAAGCTGATGAATCTCAGCGTGAACATCCCTCTGGAAGAGGCTCTGGATCTGGGCTGGGAGATTCTGGCGGATTGCTTCGAACCGAATGAGACCGGCCTTAAGACCAGTCTGATCCAGGAGAGATGGCCTAAGAAGGCGAGTTAAGTAAAGGAGCAGCTTATGGCGGTCAAACTCACGAAAAATGAACAGAAAGTGCAGAAAGATCACCTGAAGCAGTACCAGCGCTACCTGCCGACCCTGCAGTTGAAGAAACAGCAGCTGCAGTCCGTTATCATGCAGGTCAACGCAGAACTGAAAGCAAAGGAAGCCGAACGGGAAGCTATGGTCGGAAATCTGGATGACTGGATTGCAGTCTTCGCAGAAAACCAGATCTTTCCGGAGGATAAGAAACTGGAGGATCTGGTTCAGCCGGATCAGGTTTTAGTCACGACGGAAAATGTCGCCGGAGTCAAACTCCCGGCTTTTCAGGAACTGACCTTTCAGGACATTGCCTACAATGTATCCGACTATCCTTTGTGGGTGGACACTGCAGTCATAAAGCTTCGGGAGATTGCGCGTCTGGATGCTTTGGTATCGACTCTGGAGAAACAGGTCGAGCTCCTGGAAAAGGAACTTCGGACCACATCGCAGAGAGTCAACCTCTTTGAAAAGGTCAAGATACCGGAAGCAAAGGAGAATATCCGGATCATCGGAGTCTATCTCGGTGATCAGCAGACAGCCGCAGTTGTCCGAGGCAAGATTTCAAAGAAGAAACTGGTGGAGGCAGGACGATGATCGAAACAATGAAAATGGTCCATGTCGTGACCACAGTCTCTCGAAAGAGGGAACTGATCAAAGGATTAAAAGACCTGGGTCTCCTCCACATTGCGGAAAAGAAACAGGCATCGCCGGCCGCAGCCAGGCGTTTTCAGGACTTATCCAAATTGTCTTCCGAGCTTCAGGAATATGCACCGAAGCAGGACAAGGGGAAGGATAAGGATAAGGACGGAAAGAAGGATGCAGCGAATGCTCCTCTGGAGGGGAAAGCACTGGAAGATCTGCTGGAGAAGGCAGCACAGGCCATTGAGGACAAGCGGGCTCTGACAGAAGCCATTCAGGCGGATACAGCAGAGGCAGAGCGGCTGGCTCCCTGGGGAGATTTCGATCCGAACCAGGTCCGAGAGCTTCGGAAAGAAGGATTTGATCTACATTTCTACCGGGTCGATAATCCGGTCTGGGAAGAAATCGAAAAGGATGAGAAGATCCGGGCAATCCGCCTGGCTTCCGTTGAGAAGGCAGTGACCATTGCCGTCGTCGGCATCCTGCCTCAGGGCATGACGGCCAATGAATTCCAGCTGCCGGCCAGGGGGCTTTCGGACCTGAAGCGGGAGGTCGAAGAGAATCAGAAGAAGATTTCGGATTGCGAGGCCCTGCTAAGGGAAGCGGCTTTATATGAGGATGCCATCCGAAAGGAAATGATCCGGGCACAGAATGCAGAGGATGATTCGGCAGCGGACCGGACAGCAGAAAGTGACGAGAAACTGGTCTGGATCTCAGGTTATATCCCGGAGGACGACCTTGATCTTTTTCGGGCCAAGGCCAGGGACGAGGCCTGGGCTTATGCCATCGAGGATGTCTCTAAGGATGACGAAGCCATTCCGACCAAGCTTCGCTACAACAAGGTGACCAGGCTGATTTCCCCGATCTATAAGATTCTGGGGATCCTGCCGGGCTACCGGGAGACGGATATCTCTCTTTGGTTTCTATTGTTCTTCGCCTTGTTCTTTGCAATGATCATAGGAGACGGTGGTTATGGCGTCCTGATTCTTCTCTTTACCGTAGGACTTGCGGCAAAGAAAAAGAAGATGACAACGCCGGTTTATCTCCTTTTGGTTCTCTCAATCACGACCATTATCTGGGGCGCGATCACGGGAACCTGGTTCGGCATGGAGTCGGCGATGAAGGTACCCTTCTTAAAGGCTCTGGTTCTTCCGGGTTTTGCCAACTATCCGGAGTATTTCGGACTGACAGCGGCTGCCCAGCAGAATACCATTATGAAGTTTTCTTTCACCATCGGTGCGATCCAGATGGAGATCGGAAGTCTGATTGCCGTGAAGAACAAGCTGGCATCGAAGGACTTAAGCTTCGTATCAGACATCGGCTGGATGATCACGATCGTCAGCATGTATCTCCTCTCTCTCTATCTGGTGCTGGGAGAGAAGCTGACCCTCGGACCGATCGGAGTCGGTATCCTGATTGGTTTTGTTCTGGTCGTTCTCTTCAGTGGAATGAGCCCGGATGTAAGCTTTGCAGATGGCTTGAAGGCCGGCCTCGGAGGTGCCTTCACATCATTTTTAAATACGATCAGCTGTTTTGGTAATGTCATGTCCTATATCCGGCTTTTTGCTGTGGGCATGGCGGGTCTGGCCATTGCTCAGAGTTTTAACAATATGGCAGCCGGACTGGCGCATGGCCCTCTGATCGTTGTGGCAATAGTTGTTGTGATCCTGGGACATGCGATCAATATCGTCATGTGCTTTCTGTCCGTCATTGTTCACGGAATTCGCTTGAATGTCCTGGAGTTCTCGGGACAGGTCGGCCTGGAATGGACTGGTATTGCCTATGATCCCTTCCGAAAACAGGATCAGCTGAGGAATTAGTAGTAAAAATTGTAAAGGAGAAAAACTATGAATATCGCTTATGTTGGAATGGCAGCAGCACTTGGTTTATCCGCACTGGGATCAGCACTTGGAACCGGAATCGCCGGTCAGGCAGCCGTTGGAGCATGGAAGAAATGCTATGCAGAAGGTAAGCAGGCTCCCTTCATCATGACCGCTTTTGCCGGTGCACCTCTTACCCAGACCATTTACGGTTTCCTTCTTATGAACTTCATCGCAAGTGCATGGAAGGCCGGGACCATTGATCCGGCTCTGTCCTTCGGTATCGGTATTTTCGGCGGTGTAGCCATCGGAGCATCCGCACTCTTCCAGGGCAAGACTGCAGCAGCATCCGCAGATGCCCTCGGAGCGACCGGAAAAGGAACCGCGAACTACTTCATTGTTATCGGTGTCATTGAGACTGTCGCCCTCTTCTCGCTGGTATTCTGCATGCTGCTTCTGTCCGCAGCTGCCAAGTAAGGACCGGCTGAGGAATGGCGCTTTATGCGCTCGGGGATCTGCATCTTGCCTTTCAGAGGCCGGATAAAAGCATGGATATCTTCGGCGGCGTCTGGAAAAACCATGAGAGAAAGGCCAGAGACAGGATCAATCGTCTCTTGGGACCAGAGGACACCCTGGTCCTAACCGGTGACCATTCCTGGGGGAAAAATCTGGACCAATGCCGGGAGGACCTGCAGTTTATCTCAGATCTGCCCGGCAGGAAGATCCTCTTACGGGGTAACCATGACATGTTCTGGAATGCCAAGAAGACGGAAAAGCTGAACCGGGAATACGAGGGAAAACTTTTCTTCCTGCAGAATAATTATTATTCCTATGAGGATTATGCCCTGGTGGGAAGCAAAGGCTACACTTTTGAAGGACCCTTTTATCTGAATGCCCGTGGCCGGGTGATCGGCTGGGATGAGGAGAAAGCGGCTGCCGCAGAGAAGCTTGTTCTGAGAGAATGTCAGAGACTTCGTATTTCTTTTGAAGCGGCTTGCTCGGACGGCTATCGGAAATTCATCGTCTTCCTCCACTACCCGCCGACCAATATCATGGAGTTGGATAGTCCCTTCACCAGAATGGCGGAAGAATACGGGGCCGAGCAGGTCATTTATTCGCACTGTCACGGAAGCGCCCGTTTTTCTGACTCTATCATGGGATATCACAACGGAATCCTCTATCGACTGGTCTCCGGAGATTTCCTGGATTTTACGCCGGTGAGGGTGCTCTGAAGGAAGTTCCCGCAATGCGAAATTATTGAAACAAGAGCTGTGGAACAAGAGCTGTGGAAAATGAGGAATCATTTTTCACAGCTTTTTTGGGATCACGAGATTTTCCCACATCTGCTTTGTCATCGTCCCCATTCTATGTTAGATTAATCATAAATGAGTGGAACAGTTGTTTAGACACTCATATCACAGCATACATCAGAAAGGAAGCACCATGTTAAACCAGTTTTCCCGTACCCAGCTCGTTCTCGGCAAGTCCGCTATGGAGATCCTGAAGGGGTCCCGCATTGCAGTTTTCGGAATCGGAGGGGTCGGGGGATATACGGTAGAGGCCCTGGCCCGAAGCGGAGTCGGCACATTGGATCTCATTGACGATGATGAAGTATGTCTTACCAATCTGAACCGCCAGATCATTGCCGTCCGGGGAAGTGTTGGGAAATATAAGGCTGAGGTCATGGCGGATCGAATCCATTCCATCAATCCGGATTGCAAAGTCAATGTCCGAAAGACTTTCTTTTTGCCGGAAACTAAGGACCAGTTCGACTTCAGTGAATATGACTATGTGGTGGATGCCGTGGATACGGTAACGGCAAAGATTCAATTGGTCATGGCTTGTCAGGAGACGGGGACAAGGATCATTTCTTCCATGGGAGCAGGAAATAAGCTGCATCCGGAAATGTTCGAAGTGGCTGATATTTATAAGACATCGGTCGATCCCCTGGCCAAGGTCATGCGGAGGGAATTGAAAAAACGGCGGGTCCGTCATCTGAAAGTTGTTTACTCCAAGGAGAAGCCTTTACGACCGATCGAAGATATGGCGATCAGCTGCAGGACGCACTGCATCTGTCCGCCGGGGGCACAGCATAAATGCACGGAGAGAAGGGACATTCCGGGCTCGACGGCTTTTGTTCCGCCGGTTGTCGGAATGATCATTGCGGCGGAAGTTGTTCGGGACCTGACTTATGATGCCATGATGGAGGAGAGACGGGCAGCCGGGCTGGCAGATTAAGCTGCAGGCGCTTTTCATCTGGGGGGAAGGATATGATCGAAATTCATGAATTAAGCAAGAGCTACGGGGCGGTCCAAGCCATACGATCCGTCGACCTGAATATCAGGGACCAGCAGATCTTCGGTCTGGTCGGTGCCAACGGGGCGGGAAAGTCGACCCTTTTAGGTCTTCTGGCGGATGTCCTTGATGCAGACAGCGGCTGGATCCATATCGACGGCCAGCCCATCCGCGATCATGTGGAAAGCAAACAGGAACTTTTCTACATTCCGGATGACGCCTTTTATTTTCCATCCTCTACGCTTTCGAAGATGGCGGACTACTATGCTGCCTTCTATCCGGCATTTGACCGGCCGAAACTGGATGAACTCTTTCGATTCTTTGAATTGGACAGGAATCGAGCCATCGATACGTATTCGAAGGGAACCAGAAAGCAGATCTTCATTTTGATGGCACTTTCCGCAGGAACCCGCTATCTGGTTCTGGATGAGACATTTGACGGCCTCGATGTCTTCGTCCGCCAGGGCATCAAGGCACTGATCCGGAAGGAAGTGAAGGAGCGCGGACTCACGGCTGTGATCGCATCCCACGACCTGTCCGAAGTAGATGACGTCTGCAGCCATCTCTGTATCCTTCACGAGGGCAGGGTTCTCATTTCTCAGGATGGCATTGCCCAAACGAAGACCATACAGAAGGTTCAGTGCATCTTCCGAAACGAGGAGGACCGGAAGAAGACGGAAGGACTTATGACCATTCGAAGGCATGAGCGGCAGGGCAGTATGCATATCTATATTACAGATGGAGGGAAAGAAGAAGTGGATGCGATCTTTAGGGAAGCGGATCCGATCTTCTATGAATTCTTGAAATTATCCCTGGAAGAAGTCTTCTTTACGCGTACAGAGGAGGAAGGATATGACATCCGAAGATACACAAGGCTATAAGAAGCGGGGGATCGGCCACTTTGCATATCAGCGCATGATCTGTCAAAGACGGTCGGCATGTCTGGTTCTGACATCTGTTCTGCTCTTTCTCTATTATGTCATCGGCCTTCCGGTTTTTATCATCTATACCAGAACAGAGAATGCGGTGGCAGAGGCATTAAAAAGCGAAGAAAGCCTGCGTGTCTTTCTGTCTCAGAGGATCCTTCTGGGCTTTGATCTCGGTGCACCTGCCGTCGTTCTGGTCAGCTTTCTTGCTCTGATCAATGGCCTGTCCGCTTTCTTTTATCTATTCAACCGGAGAGAGTCCGTTTTCTACCGTTCTCTTCCCATCAGCCGAAAGGTCCGCTTCCGGGAACGCTATTGGAATGGCTTTCTGTCCTTCCTGCTTCCTTTTATCCTCTGTTCTCTGATCTCCTGGTCCATTGCCATCGGAATGAAGGCCATGACCGGTCAGATGCTGAAAGCAGTATGCTACGGTGCTTTCCGCATGATCGTTTTCTATCTGGCAGTCTACAGTCTGGTGGTTTTATCCGCCATGCTGGCCGGAAGACCCGGCATGTCCCTCTTACTCCTTTTGTTTTTTACGATCGTTGAAATCGCAGCCAATGCCCTGATCGGTCTGGCCCGGTCTGCATTTTTCTATACCTACTATGCCAGAAACAGTTCCTGGTATGATCAGTACCGGCTCTTCACATCGCCGGTCTTTTCCTTCTTCCTGGGACGTCATCGGATGAAGGATCTGATCACGCCGGAGGGCAGCCTGATCTCCGGAAACCGAATGGTCCAGGCGGATCTCACAAGCCTTCTCTGGATGCTGGTTCTGGCGGCCCTTTTTACCGGTCTGGCACTTCTGGCACAGCATTATCGGAGGATCGAAATGGCGGGAGAAAGCATTATCTTTGCCCCGGTCCGCATTCTGACCAAGATCTCCTGCGCTTTCCTCCTCGGAAGTTTTCTGGCTGTCCTCGGCGATACCATTCTCTGGCGCTTCTCCGCCGGCATCGCATCAATCCTTCTTTTGCCATTGGCTGCGATCCTTACGATCCTGATCTATCTGCTTTTCGATTTTGTCACCAAAGCAGACTTAAGGTCCGCATTCCGCCCGGTCTGGCCCCTTCTTCTCACAGCCGGCCTGTCGGTCTGCTTCTTATCGGTCTTCCGTTATGATCTGATCGGCTATGACAAATATATACCAAGCCCGTCGAAGGTCAGTTCAGCCGGGATCTATCTCCTGTCGCCCAATGATACCAGGACCTATGACGGGAAATCACTGCAGTTCAACATGGAATTGACAAAGATCCGGGCGGTGGAGAAAATCGCCAGGATCGGACAGAGGGAGCTTCGTAAGAATCCGGATGTCTCGAATGCCTCTCTTGGCAGCCGGCTGACCGGTCAGTTGTTCGGATTCGGACGGGAAAACTCGGAGACCGGTCATAAGGAGATCGGCTTCGATGCCCTGGTGGTTTATTCGATGAAGGATGGCACTACGGTCTATCGGAAGATGCTGATTCCTTATGATATTTCGCCGGACGACATGGATCCGATCCTGTCCTCGGAAGCCTATAAGGAAGCCTGGTTTCGATTTACGGAAGCATCCCAGCTTCCGAAACAGGCCAATCTCAGCCTGACCTATGACAGCGGCTATACCAGTCGGAGTGTGGCAGATACCCAGGGACTCATGGAGGATTTCATCCATGCCTACAGCGCGGATCTGACGCAGTACAGTTTCCGTTTCGCCAAGGACAATGATCCGATCGGGACCATCCGCTGGTCGACGGATACTTCGAATTTCAATTATGAAGTCTATGCTTCCTACACCAACACGATTGCTTTCCTTCGGAAAAACGGGCTCTATACCTCAAGAGTCCCTTCCGGACGTCAGGTCGGAAGGCTGACTCTGATTCGTCAGGAGAAAAGCAAGCGGGAGTCAGAGGAAAAGAAGACTCTGCATGCGTCCGGTCTGAGCCGCCTGGAGCTGGCCGGTTCCAGAATCAGTGGAGAGAGGCTGGGAAGTGTGACTGAGCTTTCGGCAATGGAAGAGATCCTGGGCAGTCATCTGATGAATGACGGGGTTCGGGCGGACTGGAAGGATGATATCTCTGTAAAGTCGGATATCTGGGTCACGGAAGGCCAAAAACAAGTTTGCTACCGTCTGGCAGGAACTCTGAAAACAGATGAGGGAGGAAATGAAAGTATCGCTTATACCTTCCATGGCAAGCCGGCGGAAGAGATTCTGGCTTTGTTTGCGGGGAAATAGAAAAGTGCCTTTTGATACGGTCATCCATTCATTAATATTTTATAAAATATAATCACATGAGTTGCAAACCGATAGGACTCGTGCTAACCTATCAAGAGATTCGAGATTGCTGAAATTACAAAATTGATGAAAAAACAAATGATGGAAAAAGCAATTGATGGAAAAACAATTGATGGAAAAAACAATGCAATAAATCATGCATGTAAACCAAAGGAGGTTTCTTATGGCAGCGATTCAGATTAAGAATGCAGATTTTAATGAGAAGGTAATGAAGTCCGATAAACCGGTTCTTCTGGATTTCTGGGCAACCTGGTGTGGACCTTGCCAGATGCAGGGACCGATCATCGAGGAACTGGCAGACGAACTGACCGATACACTGGTTGGTAAGGTCAATGTCGATGAGGAACCGGATCTGGCAGAGCGTTTCAATGTCATGTCCATCCCGACACTTCTTGTGATCAAGAATGGTGAAGTCACAGCGAAGGCTGTTGGTCTTCAGGCCAAGGAAAGCATACTTGATATGCTTCAGAAATAAGTTTTTTAGAATAAATGAGTGGCAGAAGGTACTGTATGACTTGTACTTTTGCCACTCATTTTCTATCTGTTTATTTTCCGGGAAGGAGCAGATCTTTCGTCATTTTATAGTGACTGCCGTCAGGAGTAAAAACCCGAACCTCGCAGTTATGAGGCTTAGGTCTCCAGACATATTGACTCTTCTTTCCCAGGAGACATCCTGTCAGGACACGCATGATTCCCCCATGACAGGTGATCAAGACATTTTGATACTTCTCTTCAGCCAGATACCGGAGAAAGGACTGGCTTCTTTTTATCATGTCAGGAATGGATTCTACCGTCTTTGGCTGGGGCAGAATTTCCGGTAAGGCCCAAAAGAAGACCAGAGGGAGACTGCCCGGTCTTAAGTACTTTGTGGCATCATACTTTCCAAAATCCGCTTCGATCAGTCTGGGGTCGATCCTGATCTGGCTTCGGTCTACATTTCCGAGGATCGATGCGGTCTCGATTGCCCGGTCAAGAGGGCTGGCGTAGACGGCGTCAAAAGTCATATTGCCAAGCTTTTTTCGCATGGTTTGGGCCTGGAGCCGGCCTGTTTGGTTCAGGGGCTGATCGATACGCCCCTGCCAGCAGTTGGCCAGGTTCAGATCCGTCTGTCCATGGCGCGCTAACCAAATCTGCATAAGAGGAATCCTTTCTACTGTTGGTGACCTTTCAGTTCAGCGGTGATCGCCAGATCATCATACCACAAAGGAGGGTGATCCGGGTCGGTTCAAATATTTTAAAGGAAGGTCATCCGGGTCGGTTCAAATGTTTTAAGGGAAGGTCATCCGGATCGATTCAAATATTTTACAAAAATCACTTGCATTCTATTTTGGATTGGGTATAATAAGCTTAACGATAATGATTATCAATAAGGAGCGCTCTTGAGAAATACATTACAACGTACTGCAGTTCTCAATGATCTGAAAAATCGTAGTGATCATCCTACTGCAGAAATGGTTTATAACAATGTGAAAAATGAGATCCCGAATATCTCTCTGGCAACGGTTTATCGAAATCTGAGGAGCCTGGCTAAGGATGAGGAGATCATATCTTTTACACAAAATGGAAAGGAACATTTCGATGGGAATACCCTTCCTCACATGCATCTCTGTTGTAAGTCCTGCGGTAGTATCGAGGATCTGACACTTACGGAGGAAGCTGTTCAAAGAATGGAATTCCCGGATGACTTTCTGGTTCGAAATATCATTGTGGAAGGCATTTGCAGTAAATGCATGCAAATGTGAGCACAGAAACAAAAAAACAGTAAAATCCGCATCGTTTGCGAAGCAGAAAAACAGTAAAATCCGCATCGTTTGCGAAGAAAAAAACAGTAAGATCCGCATCAATTGCGATCTGATAAAGAAAAAAGTTGTTATTGTAAGATAAGGAAAAGGAGAAAGAACTATGGCAAAATGGGTATGTCAGGTATGTGGTTATGTTTATGAGGGAGAAGAGCCCCCGAAGGAATGTCCGGTATGTCATGCACCGGCTTCTAAGTTCACCAAGCAGGACGAGGGCCAGGAATATACATGGGCTTCCGAGCATGTGATCGGAGTTGCTAAGGGCGTTGAGGATGACATCATCGAGTCCCTTCGTTCTGAGTTCCAGGGTGAGTGCAGCGAAGTCGGCATGTATCTCGCTATGAGCCGTGCAGCTATGCGTGAAGGATATCCTGAAGTTGGTTTATATTTCGAGAAGGTTGCTAACGAAGAAGCCGTTCATGCTGCAAAGTATGCTGAGATGCTGGGCGAGGTTGTAAGTCCTTCTACCGCTGAGAACCTGAAGGTTCGTGCAGAGGCTGAGAACGGTGCAACTGCAGGTAAGACCAAGCTGGCTAAGCTCTGCAAGGAGCGTAACTACGATGCTCTGCATGATGCAATCCATGAGATGGCTCGTGACGAGGCTCGTCATGGCAAGGGATTTGAAGGCCTCTACAATCGTTATTTCAAGAAATAATGAGAGCCTGGGAGAGTTTTTCCCGAAGGTTTTTCCCAAATACAGGAAATCATGAAAGTCCGGGAAAGCTTTTTTCTTAAATCATAATCATCGGAGGGATCGGCTTGGAACGCGTTTCCGAGCCGGTCCCTTTTTCCTTTTTGCCGGACTTTTCCGGACTTGGCCGGACTTTTCCGTCTGCAATTTTCTCCTCGCACTTTTTTCTTTCCTTTAATAATGTGGTATGATTAAGAATAAGTTTTGAATCAGGCAGGCGACGATTCGCTTTATATTTTATATAGAAATGCAGACCGGAAACAGGAAATGCATTGTGGGAAAGTGAGGCATAAGGATGAAAGAAAAGCTAAAAGAAATTCATTTCAGTAACATGATGGTGGCCGTTCTGACCATTCTTCTCGGCATTATGATGATTGTTTTCCGAAGCGGTGTGATCTATACCCTGGCCAGGCTCATTGGTATTGCCATTGCTGTGATCGGCCTTGTTCAACTGATCCGTACTTTGACGGATGAAGTACATAACATGGGACTTACCGTCCTCTATATTGTCGTAACAGCACTTGGCTTATGGATGATGGCATTTCCGAGACCAATTGCGAACTTCATTCCGATCGTGATCGGGATTTTTCTGATCTTCCACGGAGCGGATACGATTCATACGGCATGGCGGGGGAAAGAGATCGGAGCATCCAAATGGGGACTGATGCTTGGCACAGGAGTCATCAGCGCAATCATCGGTGTCATCTGTGTCTTCCGGTCGGAGTGGTTTCTGTCCGCAGGCATGGTTCTTCTGGGGATCCTTCTGATCTATGATGGTATCAGTTCCCTTTTTGTCACCGGAAAGGTAACTTCGTTCGAGCGTGTGATCGACTCAACAGCAAAGGATCTGGACTGATGAGACAGATGGAATTCAAAATGGAGCGCCCCAATCTTACCAAACCGGGAGATGTCTTAAAGGTGAAAGAAACCAAGCTTCCGAATTCTTATTTCTATACGCTGGAACATGCCATTGGGATGTCCGGAAATTATCCGACGGTAGAGAGGCTGAAATCTGACCAGGGAAAGGTCGTGGATGTCCGGGAGACTCCCCGTGGCTTCTTTGTCACGGTCGAGTTTGATGAGTGAGTGGTTAATAGGTGGATTCTCACTAATACCCACGGGCAAGCCCGTGGGGCTGTCTAACAACCCTTAGTGAGTAGCCTAAGTGCTTCGGGCACTACGTTAAGAGAGAATACATAGTTACCTACGGATGTAGTACCAAGTCTGTAGCTCTAAGGTCTGTGATTAAACAGTTCTGTGGTATAGGAACGGTGTTGCAGGCACATAAACCTCTCATTAACATTGGCGATGGTACACGAACCGCTCTTCGGAGCGAGTAATTAAAACCTTTCGAGGTTTTGAGAAAGGAGAATGCGTATGGTTTA
>JAQXPG010000154.1 GCA_029100405.1 Lachnospiraceae bacterium
ATCCGGTTTGCAGTCGTCTGTACGATCTCATGGTCACGGGAGGAGAAGAGAATCACACCGCTGAATTTCTGCAGACCGGTGTTCAGAGCAGATATGGATTCCATATCCAGGTGGTCGGTCGGCTCATCCAGAATCAGAACATTGGATGCTTCGATCATCATCCGGGAAAGGAGTACCCGGACCTTTTCACCACCGGAGAGTACCCGCATCTTCTTGACGCCATCTTCTCCTGCGAAAAGCATGCGGCCAAGGAAACCTCTGACATAGGAAGCGTCTTTGATCTCAGAGAACTGGGTCAGCCATTCCACGATGGTCAGATCATTGTCGAAGATCTTGGTATTGTCCTTAGGGAAGTAAGACTGGCTGGTGGTAACGCCCCATTTGTATTCACCGGAATCCGGCTTTAATTCCCCGGTCAGGATCTGGAAGAGAGCAGTTTTTGCAGCTTCATTGGATCCGACAAAGGCGATCTTGTCATCGTGATTGACATGGAAGGTGATATTGTCAAGGATCTTCTTTCCATCGACAGTCAGGGAAATATTATCGACATTTAAGACCTCATTTCCAATCTCACGCTGAGGGCGGAAATCGATGTAAGGATACTTCCGGCTGGAAGGACGAATGTCGTCGAGCTCTATCTTTTCCAGGGCCTTCTTACGGGAAGTCGCCTGCTTACTCTTACTTGCATTGGCAGAGAAACGGGAGATGAATTCCTTCAATTCCTTGATCTGCTCTTCCTTCTTCTTATTGGCTTCCTTCCGCTGCTTGATAATGAGCTGGGAGGATTCGTACCAGAAATCATAGTTTCCGGCATAGATCTGAATCTTACCGTAGTCGATATCGGCAATATTGGTGCAGACCTTGTTCAGGAAATACCGGTCGTGGGAAACGACGATGACGGTATTTTCAAAATTGATCAGGAAGTCTTCCAGCCAGCCGATGGCGTCCAGATCCAAGTGGTTGGTCGGCTCATCGAGAAGAAGTATGTCAGGGCTTCCGAAGAGAGCTTTGGCAAGAAGGACTTTGACCTTGATCGCCATAGGGAGATCCTTCATCATCTGATAATGATATTCATTATCAACGCCAAGTCCGTTCAGGAGAGATTCGGCATCGCTTTCGGCATTCCAGCCATCCATCTCGGCAAACTCGGTTTCGAGTTCCGATGCCCGGATGCCGTCTTCGTCTGAGAAGTCCGGCTTTGCATACAATGCATCCTTTTCCTGCATGATGTCATAGAGCCTCTGATTTCCCATGATGACAGTATTTAAGACGGTATAATCGTCATATTTAAAGTGGTCCTGCTCGAGGACAGAAAGCCTCTGGCCGGGAGTGATAATGATCTCGCCGGACGTGGGCTCGATCTTGCCTGAAAGAATCTTCAGGAAGGTGGACTTTCCGGCGCCGTTGGCACCGATCAGACCATAACAGTTGCCCTCGGTAAACTTGATATTTACATCCTCAAAGAGGGCTTTTTTACCGAAACGAAGAGAAATATTGCTTGCCTGGATCATGATTTACCTTTCTATAGTTGAAACAACATTTCCTATTTTATAGAGTTTTCCGGTGAAATCAAGTGGCAGGGAAAATTTTCACACAAGCTTGTTAATACGGAAGGCCGGTCGGATCCATTCTGTATCTGAAATTAAACAGTGGAATCGACCGTCGCTCTATTGATTTTTCACAATGAAAATCCTAATATAATAAATAGACTTTGTGCATTTTGTGTGGTTTTCGCCAGTGAAAACTTCACAGTTGTTAACAGTGTCATAATCTTGTTAGGAGGGAATTTTTCATGATTAAGAGAAAAATGAAAACCATGGATGGTAACCATGCTGCTGCTCATGCTTCTTATGCATTCACAGAAGTAGCTGCCATGTATCCCATCACCCCTTCATCTGTAATGCCTGAAGCAACAGATGAGTGGGCGACTGCCGGACGTAAGAATATGTTCGGCGAGCCTGTACAGATTACAGAGATGCAGTCTGAGGCCGGCGCAGCAGGTGCTGTACACGGATCTCTGGCAGCAGGTGCAATGACTACGACCTACACCGCATCTCAGGGACTTCTTCTGATGATCCCGAATCTGTATAAGATCGCCGGTGAAGGACTTCCCGGAGTATTCGATGTATCTGCACGATGCGTTGCTACTCATGCCCTGAACATCTTCGGTGACCATTCCGACGTATATGCATGCCGTCAGACCGGTGTAGCTATGCTTTGCGAGTCTTCCGTACAGGAAGTTATGGATCTGACTCCGGTAGCTCATGCTTCCGCCCTGAAGGGCCATGTTCCTTTCATTAACTTCTTTGATGGTTTCCGTACCTCTCATGAGATCCAGAAGATCGAGACATGGGACGAGAAGAACGGATATCCGGAACTTCAGGATATGATCGACCGCGATGCTTTGAAGGCATTCAAGGAGAACGCTCTGAACCCGAATCATCCGAAGGAAATGGGCTCCGCTCAGAACCCCGACATCTTCTTCCAGACCAGAGAAGCCTGCAACACTTATTATGATGAACTTCCTGCAGTTGTTCAGTCTTACATGGACAAGATCAATGAGAAGATCGGTACAAACTATAAGCTCTTCAACTACTATGGACCGAAGGATGCCGAGCAGGTAATCATCGCTATGGGCTCCGTTTGCGAGACCATCGACGAGACCATCGACTACCTGGTTTCCCGTGGAGAGAAGGTCGGCGTTGTCAAGGTACGTCTCTATCGTCCTTTCTGCGCAGATGCTCTTATTGCTGCAATTCCTGACACTGTTAAGAAGATTTCCGCTCTGGATCGTACCAAGGAGCCGGGATCTGAGGGCGAGCCTCTCTACCTCGATGTCGTAGCAGCTCTGAAGGGTAGTAAGTTTGATCAGGTTCCTGTATTCTCAGGCCGTTACGGACTGGGTTCCAAGGATACTACTCCGGGACAGATCATTGCTGTATATAGAAACAACGAGAAGAAGAAGTTCACCATCGGTATCATCGATGATGTTACCAACCTTTCTCTTGATGTTAAGGAGAATCCGGTTACCACACCTGAGGGAACGACCAACTGTAAGTTCTGGGGTCTGGGCGCTGATGGTACCGTAGGTGCCAACAAGAACTCCATCAAGATCATTGGTGATAACACAGACATGTATGCTCAGGCATACTTCGATTACGACTCCAAGAAGTCCGGTGGTGTTACCATTTCTCACCTGAGATTCGGTCACAAGCCGATCCGTTCTACTTATCTGATCAGCCAGGCAAACTTCGTAGCATGTCATTGCCAGGCTTATATCTATAAGTACAACATGGTTCAGGATCTGGTTGACGGAGGCACCTTCCTCTTCAATACCCAGTGGACTCCTGATGAACTGGATGAGAAACTTCCGGGACAGGTAAAGCGTTACATCGCACAGCATCACATCAACTTCTACATCATCGATGGTGTTAAGATCGGTAAGGAGATCGGACTTGGCAAGAGAATCAATACCGTTCTTCAGTCCGCATTCTTCTCCCTGACCAAGCTCATCCCTGAGGAGCAGGTACTTCAGCTGATGAAGGACGCTGCAAAGGCTTCCTACGCAAAGAAGGGTGATAACGTTGTAAAGATGAACTGGGATGCAATCGATGCAGGTGCTACTGCATATCAGAAGATTGATGTTCCGGCATCCTGGGCTGACTGCAAGGATGATGATCTGACCGAGAAGATCGATGAGACCAGAGGAAATGCAGACCAGATCAAGTTCGTTAAGGATATCCAGAGTAAGGTCAACGCTCAGCAGGGTAACACCATTCCTGTATCTGTTGTTAAGAACTATGTTGATGGTTCTACTCCGAGCGGTACTTCTCAGTTCGAGAAGCGTGGTGTCGCTACCGATGTTCCGGTTTGGGATGCTGCTAAGTGTATCGAATGTAACCGTTGTTCTTATGTCTGCCCTCATGCAGCAATCCGTCCGGTTGCTCTGACCGCAGAAGAAGATGCAGCTAAGCCGGAAGGCATGGTTACAAAGGATCTGACCGGAAACAAGGATTACAAGTTCGCAATTGTTGTATCCGCTTACGATTGTACCGGATGCGGCTCCTGCGTAAATGTATGCCCGGCTAAGGAAAAGGCAATCGCTCTCAATGACTTCGAAGCAAACAGAGGAGAGCAGGCATTCTTCGATTATGCTGAGACTCTTCCGGTCAAGGAAGACCTTGTTGAGAAGTTCAAGCTGAATTCCGTTAAGGGATCTCAGTTCCGCAAGCCTCTGATGGAATTCTCCGGCGCTTGCGCAGGCTGTGGTGAGACTCCTTACGTTAAGCTGATCACTCAGCTCTTCGGCGATCGTATGTACATCGCAAATGCAACCGGATGTACCTCTATTTGGGGTAACTCTTCACCTTCGACTCCTTACACCATGAATGCTCAGGGTCATGGCCCGGCTTGGTCTAACTCCCTCTTCGAGGATGCAGCTGAGTTTGGTTATGGTATGCTTCTGGCTCAGAGAGCAGTTCGTGATAAGCTGGCTGACAAGCTGGATCAGCTTGTTGCTTCTACCGGTGATGCAGCTCTTACCAGTGCCGTAAAGGATTGGAAGGACACCTTCAATGATGGTGTTGCAAACCAGCTGGCTACCGAGAAGGTCGTAGCAGCTCTTGGTGAGCTTTCCAATGAGGAAGCTAAGGAAGTTCTCGTTGAGAAGGATTTCCTGTCCAAGAAGTCTCAGTGGATCTTCGGTGGTGATGGATGGGGCTACGATATCGGATTCGGCGGTCTCGATCATGTCATCGCTTCCGGTAAGGATGTCAACATTCTTGTTGTAGATACCGAAGTTTACTCCAACACAGGCGGACAGTCCTCTAAGGCTACCCCGATCGGTGCAGTAGCAGAGTTCGCTGCCGGCGGTAAGCAGACCAAGAAGAAGGATCTCGCTTCCATCTGCATGTCCTATGGATATGTATATGTAGCTCAGATCGCTATGGGTGCAGATATGAACCAGGCTGTTAAGGCAATTGCCGAGGCTGAGGCATATCCGGGACCTTCTGTCATCATTGCATATGCTCCTTGTATCAACCATGGTATCAAGAAGGGCATGAGCAAGGCTATGACCGAGGAAGAGCTGGCTGTTAAGGCTGGTTACTGGTTCAACTTCCGTTTCGATCCGTCCAAGGAATCCAACAAGTTTACTCTGGACTCCAAGACTCCGACCGACGACTACAAGGAATTCCTTGCAGGTGAGAACCGTTATGCATCCCTGACCAAGTTCCATCCGGATACTGCAGAGGTACTCTTTGCAAAGGGTGAAGAAGGATCCAAGGAGCGTTATGCTTACCTGAACAAGCTGGTTAGCCTTTATGCTGACTGATCTGTTTTCCTGAAATAAGACGGAGAGATTTTTCTCCCCGCTTCACAGAAAATGAGGTCGAAGGGCCCTGCGAATTTTCGCAGGGCCCTTTTTTTGCCCTTATTTCAGTTTCGGCCTACTTTACATCAGAAAAGTGAAATGTTAAACTATGAGTTAATATTAGATCCTTTTATATGAGGAGAGAAAGATGACGGAAGAGTTTGAAACAAAGGAAGCTAAAGATTCCGGGGAAGATGAGCTTTTAAAACAGATCGATGCCTTTCGGGAAAAGGCAATGCAGCTGACCAAGCTGATTGGAGTTCGTGAGCGGAAAGTCAAGGAACTGGAAGCTTTGGTAAGAGCAAAAGAAGCAAAGAACCAGGAGCTGCAGGAGTCTCTGATCAAGAAACAGCAGGAGGCAGATTCCCTTGTTCTCGATGTCAATCGTAAGGTTGATGAAATGATGACCCAGGTGAATGCAACCATGGGCAGTATTGAGGAGAGGATTTCCAACCAGGTAGCAGGCAATGAGGAAAATGCGGCACAGCAGACGCAGGCCGTGCAGGATAGTCTTAGCGGCGTCAAGGAGAATCTGACAACAGTTTCCGAAGGGCTGGGTTCTATTAAGGATGAACTTTCGGAGAAGGTTCATTCGGAGAATGTCAAAGTCTATCGGAATATTCAGGATCTTCTGACAGAAATGGCCAGTAGAGAAGAGGATCAGAATCTGGAAGAAAAGCACTTCCGTTCGATCCGGGGAATCAATCTTTTCTCATTGATTCTGAACATTGTCAATGTAGGTGCTTTTGTAGTCCTCTTTCTTTATCTCATGGGCTACATTTCATTCTAAGATTCAATCGTTTGATGCGATCATTCAGGCTGCAAGGGGGAACTCATGCAGCCTTTCTTGTTCTTTGATCCATTGGGAAGTAAGGGAGCCATTCCAAGCTTAAGATATCAGAAAGAGGGCATATATGGAAAAGCAGGAGAAGAAACCGGTCTGGGTGATCGGCCACAAGAATCCGGATACGGATAGTATCTGTGCAGCGATCAGCTATTCTTATTTTAAAAACCATTCCGGGGACGGCCAGACCTATATTCCAAAGAAAGCCGGGAAATTAAACGGTGAGAGCCGATATGTCCTCAGCCGTTTTTCTGTCCCTGAGCCGGAAACGGTTACGGATGTCTCCACACAGATCAAGGATCTCTCTTTCCGAAAGAATGCCGGCATCGACAGTCACTATTCCCTGAAGAAAGCCTGGAGCCTGATGCGGACATTGGATGTCGTAACCATGCCGGTCGTAAGCCGGGATGGTTTTCTCGAAGGAATTATCAGTAACAGTGACATTGCCTATTCCTATATGGATGTGATCGACAATCGCATCCTGAGCCGGGCCAGGACTCAGTATTTGAATATCATGGAGACCTTGCAGGGGAGTATTCTTTCCGGTAACGACCATGCCTATTTTGTCAAAGGCAAAGTTGTTGTAGCCGCCGGATCCGAGGAGAGGATCCGACAGGATATTCTGGCAGATGACCTCGTCATTGTCGGCAATATCCGGGACCGGATCCAGACCGTTCTCGAGCAGAACCCTTCCTGTGTGATCATCACCGGATCTTCCAGGGAAAATGTAGACCCGGATGTCATTCTCATGGCCGGCGCGATTCAGTGTGTCCTGATTGTAACGGAATTCGATTCCTTTACTACAGCGCGGCTCATTAATCAGAGTATGCCGATTCGTTCGGTCATGACCAAGGATCACTTTATTTCCTTTGAACTGGATGACCGTGTGGATGATGTCCAGGAACAGATGTCCAAGGTCCGTCACCGTGACTTCCCGGTTTTGGACCAGCAGCACCGCTATATCGGTATGGTCTCCCGGCGAAATCTCCTGGATGCTCAGAAGAAAAAGGTCATTCTGGTGGACCATAATGAGAGATCCCAGGCAGTCGACGGAATTGAGGAAGCTGAGATTCTTGAGATCATCGATCATCACAGACTGGGATCTCTGGAGACCATGCAGCCGATCTATTTTCGAAATCAGCCGCTGGGATGTACCAATACCATCATCTATCATATGTTCCGGGAAAAGCAGCTTCCCATTCCGGAGAAGATCGCAGGGATCATGCTTTCTGCTATTCTTTCGGATACCCTGATGTTCCGCTCGCCGACTTGTACACCCCTGGACGAAGAAGCGGCAAGGGCCCTGGCAAAGATTGCAAATGTGGATATCGAAGAGCTGGCAGTTGCCATGTTTGAGGCCGGTTCTGATTTTACAGGGAAAACGACCGAACAGATCCTCTATACGGACTTCAAGATCTTCTATTCGGGCGACGTTTCCTTTGGCGTCTCCCAGGTCAGCGCCCCGACCAGGCGGCAGCTGGATTCCATCCGGGACGGCTTACAGGATTATCTGAAGACGGTTCAGGCAGATAAGAATCTGGATATGGTTTTTGTTATGCTGACGAATATTTTGGAAGAAAGTTCTGAGCTTCTCTATACCGGGAATGATGCAGAGCGGATCATTCAGTCGGCATTCTCCGAGAAAGTGGAGAATCGAGAAGGAAGGATTTATCTGCCCGGTGTTGTATCCCGGAAAAAGCAGATGGTCCCTCCGATTATTGAAGCGATTCAGAGAGAGTCCTGATCGGCTGATGGAAAGCAATCAAAAAAGAGATCCAAGATTCAGTGGAAGAGATTCAGTGAAAGAGATTCAGTGAAAGGAATCCAGTGAAAGAGATCCATTGATAGAGAAAGGAAATTGACGTGAAGCTTACAATGAAGGCCGGGAATATGCTCTATCCCCTGCCTGCGGTTCTGGTATCAACCCGTGGAAGGGATGGGAAGGATAACCTTCTGACTGTGGCATGGACCGGGACAATCAATACCAATCCGCCCATGGTCTATATTTCTGTCCGGAAATCGAGATATTCCTATCAGGCCCTTCATGAGACCGGTGTCTTTGTCATCAATCTGACAACGGAGGCTTTGGCAAGGGCGGCTGATCTCTGTGGCGTAAGAAGCGGGCGGGACTTGGATAAGTTTGCATATTGCGGTCTCCATAAGGAGGAAGCGGATCAAATCGATGCTGCTCTTGTTGAGGAGAGCCCGGTCAATATCGAATGCCGGGTGACTGAGGAGAAAGAGCTTGGATCTCATGTCATGTTTCTGGCCGAAGTCCTGGCTGTGCATGCAGATTCGGCATATATGGATGAGAGGGAGACTTTCCATCTGGAAGAAGCGAAACCGATTGTCTATTCTCATGGAAGCTATTTCAGCTTGGGAAAGGAACTGGGAAGGTTCGGCTACTCGGTCAGGAGAAGGAAAAAAGCAGATCCCTTAGATCGGGCAGATCAGAAGGGCAAGCCGAAAACATCAGGCAAGCCAAAAGCATCAGGCAGGCCGAAAGCATCAGGCAAGCCAAAAGCATCAGGCAAGCCGAAAACCGGGAAAACAGGAAAGACAGGAAAAAGAAAGGGAAGTAAATGACGATTCAGGAAGAAGCACATCGCATGAAATTGACATCGCCTTTCATGGCGGCCAGTTCAAAAGAGACCAGGGACCGGGCTCTGGCAGAGATCAAAAAGGCCCTTGTCTCCGGGAAGAATGAGATTTTTGAAGCCAATCGGGCGGACCTGGCTCGGGCCGAGAAGGAAGGCGTGAAGGATTCCGTGAAAAAAAGGCTTCGCTTCGATGAGAAGAAGCTGTCCGATGTCCTGGCCGGGATCGATCAATTGATGACCCTTGTGGACCCCATCGGAAAAGTCCTTTTGGACCGGCAGTTGGATCAGAAGCTGGAACTTCGCCGGATCCAGGTTCCGATCGGTGTCATCGGCGTCATTTTCGAGGCCAGGCCGGACGCCCTGGTCCAGATCTCCTCTCTTTGTATTAAGAGTGGAAACTGTGCTATCTTAAAGGGCGGAAAGGAAACCCGGGAGACGAACCGGATCCTTTTTTCTCTCATCAAGGATGCTGTTATTACTGCCGGTCTGCCGGAAGGCTGCCTCTTTCAGGCAGAAGCGCATAGTGAGATCGATGAGCTTCTCCGCTGCGACAAGGATGTGGATCTCTTGATACCGAGAGGTTCCAATGCCTTTGTCTCCTATATCATGAATCATACCCGGATCCCGGTCATGGGCCATGCCGACGGTGTCTGCCATACTTATGTGGATCGGGACGCAAAATTAGACCAGGCCGTTCGAATCCTCGTCGACGCCAAGACCCAGTATGCAGCGGCTTGCAATGCCACAGAGACCATTCTGATCGACCGGCAGATCGCAGCACAGATTTTTCCAAAATTAAGTGAGGCATTCCGGAAGGCCGGGGTCAGGGTCCGTGGCAATGCAGAGACACTCTCGGCTTTAAAAGATGCAGATTTTCTTCTGGCAGAGGATCCCCTCATGGAAGAGGAGGAGTATCACAAGGAATATCTGGACTTTATCGCATCGGTCAAGTTGGTGGATAATGTCAAGGAAGCCGTTAATCACATTAATTGTTACGGCTCTCATCACACAGATGCCATCCTGACCGAGAACGATGAGACAGCTTCTTACTTCCTTCAGATGGTGGATTCGGCCGGTGTTTACCGGAATTGTTCCACCCGTTTTGCCGACGGTTTCCGCTATGGCTTTGGCGCCGAGGTCGGGATCTCGACCAGTAAGCTGCATGCCCGCGGTCCGGTTGGTCTGGAAGGCCTCATGACCTATAAATATGAACTTCTGGGGCATGGCCAGATCGTTGGAGATTATGCAGACGGGAAGGCCAGTTTCCATTTCAAGGATCTGCTATAAATAAATTTTGATTGCTGGAAGGGTAATTCGTATGAAAATCGCACTGATACAGATGCAGATGTCCATGGACAAAAAAGTGAATTTCAAGAGAGCCATGGAGAATATTGAGGATGTCTGCCTGAACGGAGCTGAGCTGGTCCTCTTTCCCGAGGCTCAACTGACTCCTTTCTTTCCTCAATATCCGGCGGCTATGCTGGAAGGAATGGGTATTTCGAAGACCGCTTTCTCCATTCCGGAGGATGACGACAGAATCAAGGCTTTTTCGGACAAGGCGAAGGAAAAAGAGATCTATCTGGTCCCGAACTTCTATGTGAAGACCAAAGAGGGCAGACTCTTCGACCGTTCTTATATGATGGATCCACAGGGAGAGATCCTGGGAAGCTCGGACATGGTCAATATTTATTCGGCAGAAAATTTCTTCGAGAAAGACTATTATGAGCCATCGGAAAGCGGTTTTCGGGTTTATGACACGCCCTTTGGCAGGATCGGGATCGTGATCTGCTTTGACCGCCATCTGGCGGAGTCGGTACGTTCCTGCGCTCTTCAGGGAGCACAGATGGTTTTGATCCCGGCTGCCAATGTCAAGTCGGAACCCTTGGATGTCTTTGAGGCGGAGCTTCGAGGCCAGGCTTATGAGAACAATGTCTTTATTGCCATGTGTAACCGGGTCGGACAAGAGGATGCCATGGATTTTGCCGGACAGTCCATAGTCATCGATCCCGAGGGTCAAATCATTGCAAAAGCCGGGGACGGGGAAGAAAATCTCCTTTTGGATATCGATCTTGGAGCGGCCATCCGGTCCAGAAACAAGAGACCTTATCTGGGCTTTATAAGGCCGAATGCGGCAGTTTACCACATGGCCGGAGAATTTACGGATCCGGCACTTCCAAGTCCAAATACCCTTTATCTTGCCATGGCAGATTACGACAAGGGCGACCCCATGCGGATCCAGCATTTCACTAAGGTCTGGACCTATGCCCGCCTGATCGGTCTCGGGGAGAATCTGACGGCAGAAGAGGAGACCATTCTTGAGACCGCGGCCATCGTTCATGATATAGGGATTCATAAGGCAGAGAAGGATTTCGGCTCCAGTGACGGCAAGCTTCAGGAGAAACTCGGGCCCATGGAAGCAGAAAAACTCTTGAAATCTCTTCTTTATCCGCCCAGAATAATAGAGAGAGTATGTTTCCTCGTCGGCCATCACCATACTTATGATAAGATTGAGGGAAGGGATTATCAGATCCTGGTGGAAGCGGATTTCTTAGTGAATATCTATGAGGATCAGCTTCCGAAGCAGGCAGCGGAGACGGCTTATCAGAAGATCTTTTGTACCGAAACGGGAAAGCGGCTTTTCAGGCAGATGTATCCGAAAGAAGGCTGGCGAGGAGACCAGGCGGATGAATAATCCCGGAAGACAGTGTTAGTTAAGAAAGAAGCAAAGCCATGAAAACAAGTGCAAGCGCAGTTATTGAAAAGCATCCGATCGCTCTTGTTTCAAAAAGCGAAGCAGAAGCTTTTGCCAGGGAAGAAAGACGGGAAACCGACCTTTTAGAGAAGGCAGCTTCCAACAAGACGGCAGTCCGTTTGTTTGAAAGGAAGAGACGGCAGCTGATCATTGAAAGAGTGGGCAGAGATGTTCTGGATTCGAAACTTTTTGAAAAGGCTCGGACACAGATTCACCACTATAACAATACGGTAGCCGGGCATACCATGGAAGTCAGCGAGGTTGGTCTGCATATCGCAGAATTACTGGAAAAACACGGAATCCGTGTGAATAAGGAAGAAGTGATCCGGATCACCCTCCTTCATGATTTCGGCATCATCGGCCGCCATGAGAAGTTTAAGAACAATTTTGTTACCAATTTTCAGCATCCCAAGGATTCGGTTCAGGAGGCACTGAAGATCTATCCGGACCTGTCGAAGAAGGAGCAGAAAAATATAGCCCGCCATATGTTTCCCTCCACTTTTATGTTTCCGACCAATCGTGAGGGCTGGATCCTGATTGCTGCCGATAAGATCGCATCTCTCCATGATGTGCAGAGGCGTTTCTTTCATAAGAAAAATCATATGATGGAGGAACAGCATGCATGAAAAGATGACGGCAGAGAATAAAACGGCCACCAGAAACAGTGTCGGACGTTTATTGTTTGCCCTAATCGGAATTTCTCTTCAGATCGCCCTGATTGTTTCCTTCTTTAATATCTTAAACGGCCGCTGGAGCTGGGTCCGGGATATGACCGAGGTCTTTAGTCTGGTACTGGTCCTTTTGATCTATGGCCAGCATAAGACCAGTGCCATGAAGACTCCCTGGATCATTTTGATCCTGGTTCTTCCGGTGTTCGGTATTGTCATGTATCTTCTGGTTGGCTTGAACGGATCGACTTTTATCATGCGAAAACGCTATGAGGCAGTCGATCAGAAGCTGATGCCGCATCTCCATAAGGATTCATTGGCGGATGAACTCTTAAAGGAAAGACATCCTTCCTTAGCCGGTGTCAGTTCCTACCTAGAAAATGTTGCCGGATTTCCAACCTATCAGAATACGAAAGTCAAATTTTTCCCGGAAGCTTCGTCCGGTCTTTTGGCCATGAAAGAAGACCTGCGATCGGCCAGGCACTATATTTTCATGGAATATCATGCCATCGAAGACAAGGAAGCCTGGAAGGGCATCGAAAAGATTCTTGTGGAACGGGCAGGGCATGGTGTGGACGTCCGGATCTTTTATGATGATATGGGTTCGATCGGCTTTCTGGACGGCCGCTTTATCAAGCGGATGGAAGCATATGGGATTCACTGCCGGGACTTCAATCCGGTCATGCCCGGTTTGAATGTCTTTCTGAATAACAGAGACCATCGGAAAATTACAGTCATTGACGGTGAAATTGCTTATACCGGCGGATATAATCTGGCGAATGAGTACTTTAATATCACACATCCCT
>JAQXPG010000155.1 GCA_029100405.1 Lachnospiraceae bacterium
ATCTCCACTTTGATGCCGATTTTTGCCAGGGATGCCTGGGCGGCTTCCGCAAGGATCGGAAGCTCCTGGCGGCTCGGATAGGTCAGCCACTTAACGATCAATTTCTTTCCGTCTTTCTCCCGGATGCCGTCTTTGTCTGTATCCAGCCAGCCAGCTTCTTCCAGAACTTTTTCTGCACCTTTGGGATCATAGTTTTTTGCCTGAGCCTGATCTCCTCCGAAAGAAAAATCGGAGGGAAAGACGCCCTGTGCCACAGTTCCGTTGCCCTCGAGAAGGTTCTTTACAAAGCCTTTTTTGTCAATGCCCATGGCAATAGCTTTTCGGACGGCAGGATCTGAGCAGATAGAAGCGGTATTAAAGTTCATTTTGGCAAAGAAACAGCGGGAAGTCGCGATCTGTTTGATCTTGTAAGAATCGTTTTGAAACTCCGGATAAGATTCATAGGCCATCCCATAGGCTGCCTGGATCTCTCCGGATTGAAGTGCAGCTGCCAGGGTGTTTCCGTCGGTAATGGTTCGGATCCGGATCCGGTCGAGTTTCGGCTGACCATCCCAGTAAGCTGTATTCTTCTTCAGTGTCAGGGATTCATCCGCTTTGATCTCCGTTGCAATATATGGGCCGGTCCCGACAACAATGCCATGAGATGATCCTGCCTTCACATCAATAATGCAGGCATAGGGATCTCCCAGATAATTCATAAGAGCAGGATTTGCTTCCCTTGTATGGATGGTCAGGATCTGTCCATCCGCTTCCATGGATGAAATCTTTAAATCTGATGGTGCCCGGTCATGAACAGAAATCAGGTGTTCCAGACATTCTTTCACGGCTTCTGCATCCATCTTCCTTCCATCCGAAAAGCTGACATGATCACGCAGGGTGATCTTCCAGCTTGTATCATCGGTGTTTTCCCACTTTACTGCCAGCCAGGGTTCTACTTTCATGTCATCGGAATAGCGAACCAGAGTCTCTCCGATCCCATAACGAATGCAGGCCCAACCGGAATAGGCATTATGGGGATCGACATCCGCTTCCTCATTGGAGCTGTTGAAAGTGGTATCTCCGATCACAATTTCTTTCTTTCCCTTTCCTGCTTCCTTCCCGCTTCCGGCTTGTTGGGATGTGCTTCCACAGGCAGAAAGGGAGGAAATCGCCAGAAGCAGTGCCAGGAAAGCTGCCAAAAAAACTCTTTTTCTCTTATGGTGTATAAAACCTGTTCTCATTTTAGTTCTCATTTTTGTTATTGTTTTTGTTATTATTTCTGTGCTCATTTTCCAGACTTTTCTTCGGTCTATATATCTCTAGAGGATTCTCATTATCCAGACTTTTCTTCGGCCTATATGTCTCTAGAGGATACTGTCCAAGAGCCTCTTGGTACCATCGCTCTTCGGATGCCAAATGACATCCTCTGCCTTTCCTTCCTCCACGATCCTGCCCTCCTGCATGACCAGGAGGCGGTCACTGTACTCGGCAGCCAGTGCGATGTCATGTGTGATCATAAGTATGGTCAGGCCAAATTCTTTTTTCAATTCTTGCGTAAGATCCATGACCTCTTTCTGGACCGTGACATCCAATGCCGATGTGGCCTCATCCAAGATCAAAAGTTTTGGTTCGGCAGCAAGTGCTCTTGCAATTGCTGCCCTCTGACATTGGCCCCCGCTCACTTCATGCGGATAACGATTTCGGATTTCTTCCGGAAGGCCGAGTTTTCTAAGAAGCGTTTTGCAGCGGCTTTGGGCATACAATTTCAATGCCTTTCTGCTCCTTTTCCCTTGCTGCCCCGGCTTATTCACCTGCTTGTCTTCTTGGTTCTGCGCTTGCTTATCTTCTTGGTCCTTCGCTTGCTTGTCTTCTTGGTTTTTCGTTTGCTTGTCTTCTTGGTTTTTCGCTTGCTTGTCTATTTGGTTTTTCTCCTGCTTTTCCTTCTGATATCCGTCCAAAGATGCGAAATTCAGGATCGTTTCTTCTATGCCGGAGCCAAGCCTTCTTCTCGGATCGAAACTTCCTCTCGGATCTTGGAAGACCATCTGCATCTTCTGATAGATCGGTTTCAGTTTCTTGTCTGGCAAATTCGTAATATCCTGTCCCTCCAGATAGATCCGGCCCTCTGTCGGATCCAGAAGTCTTGTTAGAATACGTACCAGAGTCGTTTTCCCGCTGCCGCTTTCTCCAACGATGGAAACCGTCTCGCCTTTTATAATTTCTAAACTGACACCGTTCACGGCCGTAAGATCCGCCCGCGCCTTCAGAGGGAAAACTTTCCTGATATTTTCTGCCCTAAGCAGGACATCCTCTTTTGATTGACACATATCAAGTTTCTCTCCTTTGTTTCTCAAGGCTGGAGAACTATCGTCATATGAATCTTTTCTTAAAATTACGATAGTTTGCCCCTCCAAAACATCTATAAAAATTGCAAAAAATCGTAGTGCAGGGCGTCTTTCAAATTTACGATAGTAAAATCAATGATTCACTATCCCATTTCAAAATAACTACTGCTCTTACGATATTTCGCCCAACAAACTCTCCACAGACTATCGTAAATGAGCAAGTTGGCTCATATTACGATTTTTCGTCCTTCAAACTCTTCACAGACTATCGTAAATGAGAAAGTTGGCTCATATTACGATTTTTCGCCCTTCAAACCCTCCACAGACTATCGTAAATGAGAAATTGACTCATATTACGATTTTTCGCCCTTCAAGCGCTCCACAGACTATCATAAATGAGTAAATGAGAAAGTCGGCTCATATTACGATTTTTCGCCCTATGATCTGACGCATCCTTCTGACTTCGTCTTCCTTTGTCCTGCCTTCGTGATCCTCGGTTCTGCATCCAGAAGCAGCTTCGTGTATTCCGCCACAGGGTGGTTCAGGACCCGATCCGCCGGCCCATATTCCACAGCTCGCCCGTCTTTCAGGACCAAAACCTGATCTGCCATCCGGCGGACAAGCCCCATCCGGTGGGTCACCAGAAGAATTGCCGTCTGATACTCCTCCCGGGCCAGAAGCAGCTCCTCCACCACTTGCTTCTGAATGGTCAGATCCAGGGCGGACGTCGGCTCATCCGCCAGAAGAAGCTTCGGCGTTAAAAGCATAGCTGCCACGATCCCGACCCTCTGCTGCATGCCGCCGGACAATTCAAAGGGATAAGAAGCCAGCACCCGGTCCGGGTCCTGAAAGCCGAATTTTTCCAGCAGTTTTCTTGCTTTCTTTTCAAATATAGACCGCTCCATCCTTCCCATCGTTCTTTCGATCTCATACAGTTGATCGTAAATGGTCCGCATGGGATGAAAAGAGGCTCCTGCATTCTGGAAGACCATGCCGATCTCTCTTCCGCAGAGTTTTCTTTTGTCTCTGTCAGAAATGGAAGTAAGGTCTAAATTTTCAAAGAAAATATGACCATCCTGTATCCTCCCATCCGATTCCGGGAGTCCGATCACAGATTGTAAAAGAGTGGATTTCCCGGAACCGCTCTCACCGACAACGCAGAGGATCTCGCCCCGGTTTAAGGTGCAAGTGATGTGGGACAGAGCCAAAGAATCTCCATAGGAAATTGTCAAATCCTCTATACTGAGAAGTCCTGACATATGTATCCTCCCTCCCTTCCTTTCATGGATGTCCGATCTCCAGAAAATCTCTTAAGGCATCTCCGAAAAAGCGAAAAACTGCCACACAGATGACGATGGCAAAGCCCGGAGCCAGGGTGACCCAAGGTGCTGTTGCCAGGAGATTTCGGCTGTCATTCATCATGGAACCCCATTCCGGGATCGGAGGTTTAGCCCCGAGTCCCAGGAAGGACAGACCGGCAATTTCCATCAGCATGGTCCCGATATCCAGAACTGCCGTGACAAGAATGGATCCGGCAATATTCGGTAAGATATGTCCAAAAAGGATCCCTGCTGTGGAGTCTCCGGACAGACGGGCCGCATCCAGATACAAATTCTGTTTTTCTGACAGGGTCTTACTTCTTGCCAGCCTCGCATATTTCGGCCAGCTGATCAAAGCTAAGGAAAGAACGGCATGAAAAGTGCCTCCGCCTAAAAGGGCCGCAATGGCCAGGGCAAAAACCAGACCCGGAAAAGCCAGAAAAAGGTCAGAGATCCGCATCAGAAGGCTGTCCAGCCACTTTCCATACCAGGCGGCCAGAAGGCCGATCGTCGTTCCTATGATCATAATGAGAAAGACCAGAAACAGAGTGGACAGAATACTTGTCCTGGCACCCAGGATGATCCGGGAAAAAGTATCCCGTCCGAAGCGATCCGTTCCCAAGATATGTGAGGCAGAGGGTCTTGCCTTGGTATTGGACAGGTCCTGCTTGTAGGGATCATAAGGCAGGAAAAAGCCGCCAAAAATTGCAATCAGAAGCAAAACAAAAACCAGGGACCCGGAAAGTCGAAGTCGGCCGGAAATTTGAAGCCGCTTTGCATTCGATCTCTGATTTATCCCTCTCTTATGATCAACGTTCTTATTCTCATGATCAAATTTCTTATTCTTATGATCCAATTTCGTATTTTCCGTCTTCCTTTTGCATCTCATTTCCTTC
This sequence comes from Lachnospiraceae bacterium, assembly GCA_029100405.1. GTDB lineage: Bacteria > Bacillota > Clostridia > Lachnospirales > Lachnospiraceae > Lachnocurva. The sequence continues at coordinate 4,540 of JAQXPG010000155.1, forward strand.
CCCCCTCTCCAAGGCGAATCCGGGGATCCAGAAGGCAGGTGATAAGGTCCGTGACAAGATTCACCAGGACATAGATCAAAGCAAGCCACATCACATAGGAAAGGATGATGGGATAATCTCTGAGATGGATGGCATCGACCGCCATCTTACCGACCCCGTCCCACATAAAAATGGATTCGATAATGGCCGTCCCACCCAGAAGACTTCCGGCGGACAGGGACAGTAAGGTGACAATGGTAAGAGATGCGGATCGCATGACATTTTTCCATAAGATCACGCGATCGCTGATCCCGCGGGACATCAGCCCTTTCACATAGTCCTTGCCAAGCTCCTCTAAAACAGCTGTTCTGACCTGTGGAATATACTTCGAAGACATGGCGATCGTCAGCGTGATAGCCGGGAGCATGGCGCTCTGCAGATTCACTCCGGTCGAGATCACCGGAAAAAGCTTGAACTTAAGACTGAAGACCTGCATGAGAACCATAGCAAGGAAGAAACCCGGCATAGCATTTCCGATGAAACTTAGACCTCGGATCAAACGGTCCCAGAAGTGCCCGCGGTGGATCGAAGCGAGGATGCCAAGCGGGATCGAGATCATGACCGTGAAGCCTAAGGATAAGGTGGCAAGCAGGAGGGTCGCCGGAAGTTTTGACAAAAAAGTCCGGGAGACATCCCTGCCCGAGACATAGCTTTTTCCCATGTCGCCGTGGAGAAGACCGCCAAGCCAGCTTCCGTACTGGACCAGGAAAGGCCGGTCCAGGCCCAGTTCCTCTCTCTTCTCCTGCATGCTTTCTTCAGAGACGACTGTTCCACGGGCAGAAGCCATTTCTTCCACCGCATCGGAACCCGCCACCCGCATCAGGGCAAAGCATAGAAAAGTAATGCCAAGTATTACCGGTATCAATTGTAGGAGTCGTTTGATGATATATTTCATTTGATGGTTTGATTATTGTTTGATCGATGGTTTAATCGATGGTTTAATCGAAGGTTTGATCGATGGTTTGATCGATGGTTTAATCGATGCTTTGATCGATAGTTTGATCGATGGATAATCGATGGATGAAAAAAATCCGAATGCCGGTCAACATTCGGATTTTAACATATATTATTCTGTTTTTGAAGAGACGGGAGGAAAAAGTGCCTTATTTATTCCTGCAGCCCTATTCCAAATCGGAATAATGTTTTCTCTCAATCTTCCTTCAATGCAAATCGGAATATCGCTTCCTCTCGACCTTCCTTGGCTGCAAATCGGAATATCGTTTCCACTCGGACTTCATTTCTTCGCCTCGATCATAAACATCCGATCCGGCATATAAAATTCGTCCCTTTCCTTTAAGGCCCTCTGATAGAAATTCCTGTCTGCAGCTACATCTGAGAAGCCGACTTGCCGTAAAACCTCTTCATCCCACTCCGGCCGGTCCAGGGCGCTGATGGTCAGCATATGATAAATGGCATGACAACGGTCCTTCATCTCGTCGGGAATGTCTTTATGGGCTATATTTTCCGGTGACTTTAAGTTATGGGCGCCCTTGGCATATTCGGCATCAAAATTCAAGAGCAGGCCGCCCTTTTTCAAGAGACGGTACCACTCGGCATAAGCCTGAATCGGATGCGGCAGAGTCCAGGTCAGGTTTCTCGTAATAATAAGATCAAAACTCTCGTCTGAAAAATCAAGCTTTTCCGCATCTCCTGTCATGACTCTGACGGGAGCCTCCTTCGGAAGATAGAAGTCCAGCATCCTCTCTGCCTTTTCAATCATCTCCTCCGTCAGGTCGATCCCGGTCAGGTCATATCCCAGTCTTCCTAAAAGAACTTCAAAAAATCCGGCGCCGCAGCCCAGATCCAGGACTTTCAGCCTGGGCTCCTGCCTGTCAGACTTTTTGAACTGTCCGGCCGGACCCTCCGCCTTTCGTATTTCTTCCCCATCCGAATCTCCAAGAAGCCCGGCCCTAACCAGAGCATTTTTGATCTCTCTGGTCCAGAGCTCTGCCTTCTGACTTTCAATTTCATCCTGGCGAATCTTATAAAAGGAGTCCGCCCGGTCTGTCCAATATTCGATCACCCGATCCTTGATATCTGTCCGTTCTTCTTCAAACGGGAAATAATGCAGTTCTCCCAAAATTTATCCTTTCACTGCAGCCACCATAAAAAGCGGCGTCGCGCCGTAATTTAACTTCTCTTTCTCTGAATAGAGCCGGTCTCCGATATTTAAAACCCTGCTGACCTGAGAGGCTCCGAGTTCCTTTAAAACCGAGAGATCCCAGGCCGGCCGGTGGATCCCGGTCAGAGGCAGATGATCTGCGATTTCTTCCATCCGGTCAAAATTCTCGCCAATGTTCAGATCGTCAACCTTCTTCTCGGCGACTTTTTTCCGATCCTCTTCGTAAGCCTTTCGGGCTTCCTCATCGACCCGGTAACTGTACCAGTTGGCATCGAAATTCAAAAGCAGGCCTCCTCTTTTCAGAACCCTGAGCCATTCCTGATATGCTTTCTTCGGATCTTCCAGATTCCAGGTCAGATTTCGGGACAGAACCACATCAAAGCTCTGATCCGAAAAAGAAAGATGGCAGGCATCCTCCTGTACAAAATGGATCCGATCTGCCAGGGAAGCGGCATTCTTTCTGGCACAGTCCAACATAGACCCGGCAAAATCTGCAGCAGTCACCTGATATCCTGCCTCTGTAAGAACGATCGACAGAAAACCCGGCCCGGCTCCGACATCCAGGATCTGAATGTCCCTGGGGTTAGTCTTCGGATAGATCCTTTCGATCTCTTCCTGTAACAGTTTGGACCAGGTCTCATGCTGGATCCCGGACAGTTCTTCCCTGTTGACTTCAGAATAGCCTTCTGCCCGCTTCATCCAATAAGCATGGTTTTCCTCCCGGAGCTTTCCCTTTATAAAACCATTTTTTTCTTCACTTTTCATTTGATTTATTATTCCGTTCCGCTTTAGACGCAGCCCAAAAATCTTACCACAGACCGGCCCGCCCTTTCAATCAAAAAATTTGGCCTTCTTTCTTCCTCTCCAGAATTTCCCCGATGAAATATAAAGATCCGAAGGCAACCGTCTTTAAGCCCTTGGCCCGAGCCTCATTTTCTGCCTCCCGGATAGCCAGGGCCGGATCCTGATAGACATAAGCCCGGACCCCGTCTTCCTGAATCAAACGTGCAAGCTCCTGCCCCTGCAAGGCCCTTTGGTTCGAAACGGTCACTGTCCGAAAGGATTCTGCCATAGGCAGGATCTCCCGGATCATGGCATGATAATCCTTGTCCGCCAGAACACCCATGACAAAGCAGTAAGGCCCCGGTCCGTATAGTCCCAGAAGGCTCTCCTTCAGAGCATGGACTCCCTGGGGATTATGGGCTCCGTCAATGAGAAGGAAGGGCTCCTTCGACAGGACCTGCATCCTGCCCGGCCAATGGATCTGAAGAAGAGCCCGCCTTGCCGCCGACAGGATCTCCTCCTGCCCCATCTCTGGGAAAAGCACCCGGGCCGTCGTCAGGACATTGGCCATATTTTCCGCCTGATAGGCTCCGGCCAGACTGCAGGGAATGGTCTCGGCCAGTTTCTTGTCGCCTGTAGAAAGATAGACCGGCGCCCCAATCTCCTCTGCCTCCTTAAAGATTACCTGCGAAGCGGCCGGATCATTCTCCGACAGGATCAGGGGAACACCGGGGCGGAGGATGCCGGCCTTTTCCCTTGCGATCTCCTCCAGGGTATTTCCTAAGATCTGCATATGATCCATGCCAATCCTTGTAATAATGGTAGCGACCGGTTTCTCATGAAGACCGGAAGTGGAGTCCAGACGGCCGCCCAGTCCGGTTTCCAGGACCACATAGTCGCAGGCCGTTTTTTTGAAATATAAAAGAGCCATAAGAAGGCTGTCATCAAACATGGTATCTTCCACGGAAGCGACTTTCTCCCGCTGTTCTTCTGGCAGGATGCTTCGATCGAGGATCCCCCGGCCGAGAGAAACCGCCTCTGCCTTTGGGATACATTTCCCATTGACCTGAATCCGCTCACAAAAGTCTATAAGATGGGGACTGGTGAAAAGGCCGGTCCGATAGCCCATCTCTTCTAAGAGCCGGGCCAGGCCTGCGGCAGTCGACCCCTTGCCGTTGGTCCCGGCGATATGGATGATCTTCATGCCCCGGTCCGGTTCGCCCATGGCTGTAAGGAATCGATCGATGACCTCCCGGCCGCTGGCCTTGCCGAAGCGTCTTTTATTCTCTATGGTCCCGATGACCTCCCGATATTCGTCCTCTGCTTTCAAGCTGATCTCCTTTCAAGAAAAAAGCCACGGGATCTGTCCCATGGCTTTTGATGGATCACGACTTCACGAATCTGCTCCCCTATCATCTCCTGCGCTTATATGACAAGAATAATTCCACCGTCATTGGCATACATGGAGCTGACACCCCGTGTCGGAACGATCTTTATTTCCCGGAAAGCAGATTTCTTCAAAGCTGCTTCCTTGACCTTCTCGGCAGTCTCCGGTGCATTGCAATGAGAAATAGCCAGGCATTTTGTCTCGGGATGGGAGGTGACCTTTAACATCTCATCGATCATCTTGTCAATCGCCCGGATCATGCCACGGCCCTGGCCCAACTGCTGAATCGAGCCCTGGGGTGTTGATCCCATAACAGGCTTGATATTCAATGCATTGGCAAGCATTGCCTTGACTCCGGACAGGCGGCCTGCCTTCTGCAAGGTCTCCAGGGTCTCCAGAATAAAGAAGGTATGCTCTTCTTCGATGTAAGCATCTGTTTCCTTCACGACCTCTTCAAAAGAGGCGCCGCTCTCTTCCAGTTCTGCGATCCTTCTTCCGATCAGGGTCTGGCCGATGGATGCGGATTTGGAATCGAACACATGGATCTGCGTGGTCTCTTCCTCGTCTTCATCTTCCATATCCTCGAGATAGATATCTCTGGCCAGGCAGGCACTGTTGTAAGAACCGCTCAATTTCGAAGACAGGGTGATGATATAGATACGATCCGCACCTTTAAACTCCCGGATAAAAGCATCCGGGGAAGGGCAGGCGGATTTCGGACTGGTCGGACTCTCCTTGACTTTCTGCAGAAAGGCTTTCTGATCAAAGCTTTCATCATCCGGGATTTCTTCGTTTCCCACCTCAAGAGTAAGCGGAATGCTGGCGAAGTGATCCGGGTCTTTCACCATTTCAGGAAACAGTTCCCCACAGCTGTCGATCAAAATTCTATACATTCAGGCTCCTTTCAGGTTTATGAACCAGAAGTCTTCTTTCGCTTAACAAAACAGAATAGATATGTTTAGTATAACACATTTGGATCCGAATAAAAAAAGACGACACTCAAAACTTTTGAATGTCGTCTTTCGGGTTTCAAATATAGACCAAAATTTTATTTCAGGACAGTTACATTAACAGCCTGGGGACCCTTGGATCCCTCGGAAATCTCATATTCTACTTCCTGTCCCTCTTCCAGAGTCTTGAATCCATCGCTGTTGATACCGGAGAAGTGTACGAATACATCCTTTCCGCCTTCGCCATTGATAAAACCGTAACCCTTCTGATTACTGAACCACTTTACTGTGCCTTTCATTTCATATACCTCCACTAATACTTCAAGGTCCAAATACCCTGATAGTTCTTAGCCTATCACACAGACACATTAAAGTAAAGAAGTCACGCCATAATTGTGTAATATATTTTTTTATCTTCCAGCCAGCCGGCTAACCAGGCATCCCAAAGTTTCTCTGCGCTCTTATCCAAAGTGAAGGCTTTCATGGAACAACCGCCGGACAGGGTACACTTACCCTCCGCAAAACGGACATTTAAGAAGAAACCGCCAACCTGATCCGGATCGGTGTCCGAACCGGCAAGCACCTTCTTCTTCAGGCTGTTTGGCGCTTCAAAAATGATCTTGATCTGCTTTGGTGTATATTTCCCCCGAATCCCTTCAAAAATCAAAGGACGAAGCTCCCGATAGGGGCTGAATTCTCCTTCTGCCTTGAATCGCTCCAGTTCCTCGTTACTGTAGAAATCCTCCGGCAGGCGGCCGTCCAAGGACAAGGCAGCCCGGCCGCGAATCTCAGCCTCCACTAAAAGGAAGGAGTCAAAGGTTTCCTTCCGAAGCAGACCGGCCATCAGGCCTTTGACATCATCTATGGTAAATACTTGCATAGGGTCTGCTTCCGCCTAGTTCTTCTCGTCCATCTCATCCAGGATCTTGGTGATGATTCCGGTTCCCTCCGTAAAAGTACGGCCAACCCTGCTGATGGTCGCAGTACTTGCATTGGTTGCTTCCTGGATCTCCAGATAAGTCTTCCCATCCTCCAGCATCTTTGCCACATTAAAGCGCTGTTCCATCGCCAGGAGTTCGGAATCCGAACAGATATCTCTGAAAAATTTAAAGCATTCGTCCTCATCCTTTAATAAAAGGACGGCACGGTAGAGATCCTGAGAATGTGGTTTTTTCTCTCTTCTCGACATTTTCTTCCCTTTCCATCACATTTTGACCGGTTGCTGCTCGTTCTCTCTTCTTATGTTTCTTATGCTTCCTATGCTTCCTTTGCATCCTTAGTGGAAACATTCGAAGCTTTCGACGGCAAGCGCTCTTCGGTCCTCATTTCAATCAGAGGCGCCCCCTTGCCTTCGATATAATCTGCTGTGATCGTCACGGTGCCGATGTCATCGTCTTTCGGGACCTCAAACATGATGTCCAGCATAAATTCTTCGATGATGGCACGAAGGCCCCTGGCCCCGAGCTTCCGATCCATGGCCTTTTTGGCAATGGCATGCAATGCGTCCTCGGTAAAGACCAGATTGACCTCATCCAATGACAGAAGCTTCTGATACTGCTTGATAATGGCATTCTTCGGTTCCGATAAAATGCGGACCAGCATATCCTCCGTCAGATCCTCAAAAGGACAGAGAATCGGCAGACGTCCCAGGAATTCCGGGATCATGCCGAATTTCCGGAGGTCCTCCGTTGTCACCTTCTGCAAAAGATGCGGATCATTATCATATTTATCTTTCAGATCAGAGACAAAACCCATAGAGGAAGAATGATTCAGCCGTTCCTTGATGATATCGGTAAGACCGGGAAAAGCTCCGCCGCAGATAAAGAGAATATTTCTGGTGTTCACCAGTGTCATGGGAACCATGGCATTTTTAGAGCTTGCACCAACCGGAACCTCCACGGTCGAACCTTCCAGAAGTTTCAGCATTCCCTGCTGAACCGCCTCTCCACTCACATCTCTCATATTGGTATTTTTCTTCTTTGCGATCTTATCGATCTCATCGATGAAGACAATACCCTTCTCGGCCTTCTCCACATCATTATCCGCAGCTGCCAGCAGTTTGGAGATGACACTTTCGATATCATCGCCGATATAGCCGGCTTCTGTAAGACTGGTTGCATCTGCAATCGCCAGGGGCACATCCAATAGTTTTGCAAGCGTTCGGACAACATAGGTCTTTCCGGAACCGGTCGGTCCCATCATAAGGATGTTCGACTTCTCGATCTCGATTTCATCCATGGTATTGGTTGCCACTCTCTTGTAATGATTGTAGACAGCTACCGAGATCACCTTCTTGGCATAGTCCTGGCCAACCACATAGTCATCCAGCTTTGCCTTGATCTCATGAGGATGGGGAATGTTCTCGATACTGAAAACCGGCTTGATATGGGGCTCTTTGTCCTTCTTTTCCTGTCTCTTCTTTACTCTCTGGGCATCCCCGAAAATATCTCCGAGATTCAGCATCCCGATATTCGGAAAGCCGGAGAAATCCAAATTATTCAAATTATGGCTGTCATCCTGATCCAGTTTTGCATTGCTGCCTCCGCCGAAGCCGAAATTCGCCATAGAGTCAAAGGTCTTCTGCATACAGTCCTGGCAGATGCAGATATTATTGGGCAGATGGATCATCTTCCCTGCCACGCTCTCCGGACGTCTGCAGATATAACAAATGTCCTCATAGCTATTCTTGTTGGAGTCGTCTTTTTTCGAATCCTCTTGATTGGACGGATTCTGATTCGTATTCATGTCTTCTGCCATGCGAACCTCTTTCTGAACTTTAACGCGTCTAATTGCTAAATATTATAATCTATCGGAAGGAAAATAACAATCGAGAAGCAGATCGTAAAAACGGCTGCGGTCTTCGGTCGTCGAGTTGAAGATCTCATGCTTAGCGTTTGGGAAACGCTCAATTCGAACATGGGGATTCTCTTTTTGAAAGCGGTCCTGTCCGCTGATATCCACCATTGTGTCCTTCCCTGCCTGTAAAATAAGGACCGGCACCCGGATCTTGTCTGCATTCTTATGAAAGACCTTAACGCCTTTCATAGATGCGATCGCCCAGCCGTAAGTTGCCGAAGATGTCTGATCGCAAGTGTTTTGAAGACGCTGGTCAAACATATATTGATAGCGGGCAGGCGACAGCTGGGAAGAATGTTCGAAGTCAGCTTCCGGCGTAAAATCGTGACCACCCGGTGCATATTCTTTGGTTTTTCTCTGGATCCTGGCCAGAATTCCCATAAATACCGCCGCTGCTTTCGGGATCCCGCCATAATTAATTTCCAGCATGGGCGAAGACAGAATGGCTCGTTCAAAATCCTTTGGATATTGCTCGAGATAGAGGCCGCCGACCAGACCGCCCATGGAATGGGCAAAAAGAAGCAGGTGGTCGGAATGCATCTCTTTTTTTACTACCTGGTCCACAAATGTCTTCTGATCCCGAACATATTCCATGAAGTCACTGACATGGACCTTGCAGCAATTCTCGCATTCTCTGTCAGAATGGCCATGTCCCCTCTGCTCCAGGAAAAAGATGCTGCATCCTTCCCGGAAGAGATAATAAGCCAGCTCATGATATTTACCGAAAAATTCGCAAAAGCCGTGGAAAATCACAACCGCTGCTCTTTCTTTCGGATGGAGCAGCTCATAATAGTGGAGGTTTATATTTCCCTCACCGGTCAAGTCACCTTCTTTCAGGTTCGACTGTATGACAGGAAGGGCAATATTCCTCATCGAATCATAGAAATCATTTTCTCCAAAATAGGTTCTCTCACTCATCTTTTTCTCCCCATGAGCTATGAAAGCTTTCCGCCGAATCCGTCAGCATTCTTTAAAGCCGGCAAGTGCCAATGCAAAAATCAGCCGGATCAGTTTGCATGCGTTATAACCTGTCTTGCCATATCCGGATCATTCGTGATGACGGCATCGACACCGGCCTTGACGCACATAGCGACGTATTCCGCTTTGTTGACTGTCCAGACATTCACTTCGAGCCCCTGCTTCTTACATTCTTCCATGAAACCGGGGAACTGGATATTGTAGAGAGCCGGATGCAGGGCATTGACGCCATGTGCCTTGCCATAGGGCGGCATATCAATCGTTCCGTCTGCATAGAGGAAACCGACTTTTGCGTCCGGCTTTAAGCTATGGATCTTTTCGATCGTATAATGATTGAAAGAAGAATACAGGACCCGATCTTCCATGCCGCATTCCTCCGTCAGTTTCAGGATTTTTTCTTCCAGGCCCGGATAAAATACGATGCCGGTTTTAAGCTCAATATTGATGGTCAGCCCTGTCGGCTTCAAAAGCTCGAAAACTTCCTTCATCGTCGGGATCTGAATGCTTTCATAGGAATCAAATAATTTGGCCTTCTTTACAACCTCGCCGCCCTGCATCAGGTTCTGATAAGAAGCATCCAGTTTCCGAAGCTCCTCCAAAGTAAAATCTTTGACCCAGCCGCTTCCGTCCGTTGTCCGGTCGACCGTTTCGTCATGGATCACGACGATTTCACCGTCTTTTGTCAACTGTACATCCAGCTCTACGCCGTCTGCTTTTCTGTTTACCGCTTCTTCAAAAGATGCCAGTGTATTTTCCGGAGCATAGCTGCTGGCTCCACGATGTGCCCAAACTTTAATATTCGACATGATTTTCCTCCTGTTCAAACTCACAATCTGTCTCATTATAACACCTGCGATTCCATCCATTGTGATTATTCTATGGAAATTTTTGTGGTGAAGGTACTTTTGACACTGTCATCACTTGCTTATTATGGTAACATATAAAGTTGCCTGAGGTTGCTTGAACTTGCAGGAACAGTTCCTTGGGAAGCAACCGGGCAAGTCTGAAATTGAATTGGAATTTTGAGGGAGAATTCTATGTATTATATCCAGTTAAACGGACAGATCATTGCTTATGAGAAAAGCGGGTTCGGCCCCCGTCCGCTCCTTCTTCTGCATGGAAATGGTGAGGATCATCATATTTTCGATGAACTGGTACGCGTGATCGATCAACAGAAATTTACGATCTATGCCATCGACAGCAGAGGTCATGGCGCATCCGCAGAAGCAAAGGATCTTCATTATCTTAATTTTGCCCTGGATGTCTCCCGCTTCATCACTTCTCTGGAGCTTGAAGATGTATTTATTGTCGGTTTCAGTGACGGAGCAATTATTGCTTTGATCCTTGCCAGCCTCCATCCGGATATGCTTTCCGGCATGATCATCTGCGGTGCCAACCGAACCCCCGACGGCCTGACTCCCAAAGCCATTCGAATGATACGATCCGCTTATCGAAAAGACAAAAATCCGCTGACCGCCATGATGTTAAGTGAGCCCAATATTCTGGATCGTGACCTGAAACGAATTTCTGTCCCGGTTCTGGTACTGGCAGGAGAACATGACATGATAAAAAAAGAAGAGACCGAGGCCATCACCCGGGCTCTTCCCAACAGCCGGATGGAAATTCTTCCCGGTGAAAGTCATGACAGCTATGTCGTTCATTCCGAAAAGCTTCTTCCCTTCATCAATCGCTTTTATAAGGAGCATTTGACAGCTTATAAACTGAGACACCGGCCGTCTGATGCGGATCCGAAAATTTGATCTACTATGGATCTTAATGCAAATAAAAACCGATCGTGAAATCAGATTCTCACGATCGGTCTTATTTTTGTTTTCGCCCTGGTATCATGGTCTTATTTTGCAGCAATCACATCTGCCATGTCGTACATTCCGGCGGGCTTTCCTGCCAGGAATTTAGCTGCTTCTACCGCACCCTTGGCAAAAACGCCCTTGCTGTAAGCGGTATGACGA
>JAQXPG010000156.1 GCA_029100405.1 Lachnospiraceae bacterium
GAGTTCTTCGCCTTCGAGATAAGGAGAGATCGTCTCCCAAACCCTCTTGTGATAGTCATTCAGCTTGTCGATATCGGACCGGTCCATCTGGGACGGATCAATGGCCTTTAAGTCGATCGGGGCATAAGTCAGAGGCTCGAAACGTAAGAAACGTCCGTATTCATTGGTCTCATCTTCGACGCACTCCAGAATGGTTTCAATCCGGATGCCATAAGCATTCTCGATATAGATGCCGGGCTCGTCTGATGTGATCATGCCGGGTTCGAAAACGGTCGATGCATTTCTCCAGCGGATGCTCTGAGGTCCCTCATGTACATTCAAAATATAGCCTACGCCGTGACCGGTTCCATGATTGAAGTTCTGCCTCTTCTCCCAGAAAGGTGCTCTTGCATAGGTATCCAATGCTATGCCGTTCGCTCCATAAGGGAACTTTGCGTAAAGCAGGCGGAGATTGGAAACTGTAACGGTGGTATAATCCCTTATCATTTCCGGTGTCAGCTTACCAAGGACAATGGTTCTTGTGACATCGGTCGTACCATTCTGATAGGTTCCGCCGGAATCCACAAGGAGGAAGCCCTCCGGTTTCAGTTCTGCGCAGCTCTCCTTGGTTGGAGCATAGTGGGCCATGGCTGCATTGGCATTGTAAGCGGAAATGGTATCGAAGGAAAGCTCGATATATCCCGGGATCTCGGAACGGAGCTTGTCCAGATGTTCTGCGGCGGAAACTTCCGTGATCTTCTCTTTTCCGATGGTCTTCTGTAGCCAATACATGAATTTGCAGAGGGCAACGGAGTCATCGATATAGCACTTTCTGGAATTTTTCAGTTCCACCTCGTTTTTCACTGCCTTCATTGCAGTTGTCGGATTGGCGCCGAGGAATAGATTTTCCTTTCCGGCTGCATGGGTACAGGCCTCTTTCAAAGCAAAGGAAGAAGCGTTGGGATCCAGGAAGACTTTGCCATCGAACTTCCACTTGGACAGTGCTTCGAAGAAGTTCTCATAAGGATGCAGGGCAATCTCATGCCGGATGGCATAGGCCCGGAAGTCTTCGGTAATTTCAGAGTCTTGAAGGAAGAGATCGATCGTATCCTGGCCCAGGATCAGATAGGACAGGGCAACCGGATTACAGTGGACATCGTCACCCCGGACATTCAGGAGCCACATGATATCATCAAGCTTTGCCAAGACCCATGCCCGGCAGTCTCTGGCCTTGAGGAATGTGCGGACCCTGTTTACCTTTTCCTCCATGTCTTCTCCGACAGTCTCGGTCGGTAAAATGTAGACCGAATGCGAAGGCAATGCAGGCCGGTCGGTCCAGATCTTGTCGACCGGTGCAAAGGATCCATTCAGCCTGGCCTGACAGGCTTCCGTCAGTTTCTTATAATTTTCTCCTTCTGTCACGGTAACAGAGCGGCCGTCGAAAGCCAGGGTCTGCCCCTTGGAAAGATGGTCCTTTAAGAATTCTTCGATGGTAGGAACATTCGGTTCCCCCATCTTCATAAGATGCCATTCGGTCCCCTCCAGCTCGCCGGCTGCGGAAATGAAGAAGCGGCCGTCGGTCCAGAGCCAGGCACCCTCTTTGGAAACAAGAAGATGCACATTATCACTGGTGCATCCGCTCAGATATTCGGTTACTTTAAAGAAATCACTGACATATTCCGATGCATGATAATCCGAAGATGTAGCAAGGAAGTAGTCAATTCCTTCCTTTGCCATTGTCTGTCGAAGGGCAGTCAGCCGATCCTTGATACAAGATTTGTTCTCAGATGACATTACAGTACCTCTTTTCTTTTATTGCAGATTGCCTTTTGAGCCATTCGTGGAATGTTTCCTTCTAGCTCTCTTAGCAGTATAGCACAAGATCCAAGGTCGACGGAAACGCTTCTAGTTTTTTCATTTTCCTTTGATCCGGATGGCTTCAGAAGATCCCAAGCTCCCGGAAACTCATCTCATAATCCGGTCCCTGGCAGAGGCCCTTTTCCGTGATGATGCCCGTGATCAGTTCATGGTCTGTGACATCAAAGGCCGGATTGAAAGAGGTATCCACGGCAGAGGGAACCATAGGGGTCTCATACCACATGGACTTGATCTCTTCGGGATCCCGCATTTCGATCGGGATCTGGTCTCCGTCTTTGGTATTTTGATCGATCGTGGAAGAGGGAGCACAGACATAGAAGGGAACGCCGTAGTGCTTAGCGAGAATGGCAAGTCCACTGGTTCCGATCTTATTGGCTGCATCGCCGTTTCGGGCGACCCGGTCACAGCCGACAAAAATGATCTTGACCCGGCCGGTCTTTAAGAGGAGAGAGGCCATATTGTCGCACTGGACGGAAGTCGTGATCCCGGCATTGACCAGTTCAAAGGAGGTCAGACGGGCTCCCTGGAGGAGAGGGCGGGTCTCGTCACAGTAGACATGCATATCCTTTCCTTCCCAGCCATGCTCGAGAGCCAGATACATGGGAGCGGTGGCAGTGCCGTATTTGGCAGTTGCCAGAGTACCGGCATTGCAATGGGTCATGATGCCGAGCTCCTGACCGGGAACTTTTAAGCCCTTCAGGAGGCCAAAGCCGATCTCACCGATGTTCCGGCTGATGGCGACATCTTCGTCCCGGATGGCCTGGGCTTCCTCTAAGAGAGCCCTCTTTATGGCAATGACAGACTCTTCTCTCATGGAAAGGACTTTGTCTTCCATCCGGTTCAAGGCCCAGAAGAGGTTGACTGCGGTCGGGCGGGAGCTTGCCAGATAGTCCTTGGTCTCTTTGAATTCCTGATAGAAATGGTTGAAGCTATCCTCCGGCATGGTTCTTGCAAGGACAGCGATCCCGTAAGCTGCAGCCACACCAATGGCAGGTGCACCACGGACCCGAAGCTTCTTTATGGCTTCCCAGAGATCTTCCTTGTTTTTGATCTGAATTCTCTTAATGGTGGTGGGGAGAAGGGTCTGATCAATGATATCCACTGACTCCTTGTCCGGTCCCCATTTTACAGTAATTACTTTTTCAAAAAAATCATCGAGACTTTTATTCATGTTTTATCCTTACCTTTCACAGAGTCTTCTCTGCCTTCTCCCTGGCGCGAAGGACGGCATCAACGAAGTCAGAACCATTGGTAAAGTTCTCTGCCGAAAGGATCATTTCCTTTCCTGCCAGAATGTTGATCCGCTCTGCCAGAAGCCTTGCCTTCTCATCCTTGATCGATGTCACATCGACGACATTGGCCATACCGACGGTCCGTCGATGGAGCTCGGTACCGGCATAACCTGCCGTATCCCTTAAAATTCCGGCCAGATAATATTCCTTGAAGCCCGGGACTTTCGCCATGGGCTCAGTGACCGCCTGATCATAGGCTTCATTGAATTTGGAAATAAACTGGTCCGTCAGCTCCTCGATGGAGTCCAGACACCAGTCTGAGAAGGCACTGTCACCGGAAGAAAGCCCGTTGTCATAGGCAAAGATCATGTTGGCAATGATATTTCCGACATCGTAGCCGATCGGTGCAAAGGTGCCGAATTCGCAGTCGAAGACTTTCATGGCATCCTCTTTTATGAAGATGGAACCGGTATGGAGGTCGCCGTGCAGGAGAGCCTGGGCATTGGTCATGAAGTTGAATTTGAGTTTGGCTGCCGCCAAATGTAAACCATGGTCTTCATAGAGCTCTTTTTCAACGAAGGTCCGGTTGGGCTCGAAGATATGATTTCTTTCTGCGCCGAGATAGGGTTCCATCAGAACGAGCTTTTCTGTGATGTCGCAGAGATCCGGCGTGATAAATTTTCTTGTCAGCTCTTTCTTTTCCCTGTGGTCCATGACAAGGTCCGAAGTATAGAGCAGAGTATTGACCATAAAGGTTGAGATCTGATCTGCGAAAAGAGGAAAAGTCTTATGCTCCAGCATGGCATCCCGCATGACTTGGAAATCGCTGCAGTCTTCCATCCCTGAGGCATGCATGATGGTATCATAGAAATAGATATGGGGCACCATGCCGGGCGCCAGTTTCTCTTCGATTTGAAGGATCTCCGATTCCTGGCGGTTCCGGTCGACCGATGCCGTCATATCCTTGGAGATCCGGGTCTCAAGGCCTGCCTGCTTAATGTAAAGAGAATGCCCCTTTTGATCCTCTACCCGACAGACATGGTTGATATTTCCATGCTCAGCGGGGATCCGGGCGGTCATCGTTTTCGGATCCCAGTCGATCATATTCCCTGTCTTCTCCAGTGTGTAGGCGATGACTGCTTTTTCTGTCCCCTTTGGATCATTCTCATTGATCATTAGAAAATAGTTTGTAAAATCCATCTTGTCCCCCTCATAAAATCAGCCTCTGGACATTTCCAGAAGTTTGTCGTGCAGCTCCTTTTCGATGCCGGAAAGTTCCTGCTCTGCGGCCTGGCGTTTGGCTTTGCCGTCTTTTTGGATGGTCATGATCTCATCCATGGCACTGATCAAGGTCTCATTGGTGTGCCGTAAGGTCTCGATATCGACAATGCCGCGCTCATTTTCCTTGGCCGTCTCAACCGTTACCTGATGCAATTTGTCCGCATTCTTCTTTAAGAGATCGTTTGTCATATCATTGACTTCCCGTTCTGCCCGGGCAGCCTGTGAAGCGTGTTCCATGCCGATGGCGATGACCATCTGATTCTTCCAGAGCGGAATGGTATTGACGATGGTCGACTGGATCTTCTCAGCCATCTGCAGGTCGGAATTCTGGATGAGACGGATCTGCGGTGCCGTCTGCATGGCGATGGTGCGGGTCAGTTCGAGATCATAGAGTTTCTTATCGAAACGCTCGCACTGGGCAGCCAGATCCTTAGCCTTCTGGGCATCTTCAGGCTGGCCGGACTCTTCTGCCTTGGCTTGCAGTTTCGGCAGATCCTCTGCACGGACGATCTCAAGCTTCTTTTTCCCGGCCAGGATGTACATGGTCAGTTCCTTATAGTAATTCAGGTTAAGATCATACATCTTATCCAGGACGGCGGAGTCTTTTAAGAGTTTCTGCTCATGGCCTTCCAACTGTTCCTTGACCGTATCTACATTGCTCTCGACCTTACTGTAACGGGCTTTCAGCTCGTCCAGAGAGTTTTTCTTCTTTTTAAACCAGGCAACGATGCCCTTTTCCTTGTCATCGACATCGAAGTTCTTAAGCTCTGTTACCAGGCCGGCCAGAAGATCTCCGACTTCGCCCATGTCCTTGGTCCGGACATCATCGATCGCTTTCTGGGAGAAGTCCGCCAGATTCTTCTGGGTGCTGATGCCATAGGACATAACGGCAGCCGAATCGGTCAGATTGATCTTCTCGACAAAGGCATCGACCTCGGCCTGTTCTGCGTCGGACAGCTCGGCCTCCTTTTCGAAAGCCTGCGGAACTTCCGGCTTCGGCTGGGCCGGAAGGCTCTCTTCCTTCTTTTCTTCGCCGAAAGCTAAGGTCGGGTGAAAGGTTTCTTCTTTTAACGTGTCATTCATAACATTCCTCCTCAATCTTTTGTTTACTTCCGCTTCATTTCCGAATCCATCATGCCGTCCTGTTCCATCATATGCTTCATGACACTGATGTCAGAAGAAATATCGATCATGTCCTGCTCGGTCAGTTTGGCCAGGAAACGCTCGAAACCATCGCAGACAGTGTCGATGGCCTGCTCGATCTCAGCCATGGACTGCTTCTTCTGGTCGGATTCCACCGGGCTTCGATAAAAATCCAGATAAGCATCCAGAAGCTTCTCCGTTGTCGGCAGATAGTAATTCATGATCCGCCGGAGATCCTTGGCCTTGCCGGGATCCTTTTTAATAGAGGCAAATATAGACCGGGTGATATTTTCCAGACGATAAAGCTTATCGGACATCGCTTCGGTATCGGGGATCTCGTCGTTGACAGTACGGATCTTCTTCAAATACTGGTCGCCGTCAAAGAGGATCTTTTCGACATCAGACTGAGGCTTGGCTGTTTGTCCCATGCCTGCAGTAGTGTCTGAAAAGGCTGTCTCGCCGGAGGCCTCTTTTCGTTTTGCTTCCGCCTGCATGGCATTCTGATAGAGCATTCTGGCATGGTCCGTAAGAAGCATGGTGGTGTAGTGGATGTCAAAGGATGCCTGGGGAAGCATGTTGTATTTCTTCATGTCGATCAGATTCTGCAGGGTTTCCTGGGGATTCTCGTTGACCTTCTGGGCCAGGTCCTGAATCCGGAAATATTCCCGGCTGCCCAGGATATTGCCATAACGGAAGTAACTGTCGACCAGATTGTCATAGCGCTTTCCTTCTTCCCTCAGCCTATGGAAGCGGCTGAAGATGTAGAGGTTGAAAACGAGAAAGCAGATGGAAACCAGACTTGCCGCAATACGGTTACCCAGAATAAAGCCGATCAGCGAAAGTCCGAAGCAAAAGGAGAAAAATCCGAAGAAAACTTCCCCGAGGATACCGGCGATCCTCCTTCGGCTTCCGAAATTGTAGCTGACTGGACGAACGGTAAAATAGGAGAAGGTCCCTTTGGGTGTCTGCCCGTAGGTGAAACCATCCGGTGCCGTATAGGAGGAAGGATTTGCATTGGAATTTCCATCTGAATGATAGGTATGGGAATCACCCCATGATTTCCGGGAGAATTTTCCGGATAATCCTTTTTCTCCGCCATAGATTGCTTTATTGATCTGATCGGACAGGGATTCCGCCAGGCCGGAATAATTTCCTTCCTGAACGGCCCGATTCACCGCATCCAGCATATCCTGACCGGCAGAAAAGAGATAGCCGCCGATATCCTGCCCGCTGTTATTGTGGTAATGCCTGTCGTTTGAAGCCATAATTTTCTTCTCCCTATCCCGTAACAAAATGTAAAAAAATTATATCATATTTCGAGGTCTATATTTCTGAAAAAATGAATAGGCAAAAACTAGAAAGAGGAGTATAATGATGGAAACTTTCACGAGTAGACGTGCGAAAGTAACAGTTTCGATCGAAATGATGATATAGTGATGTATGGAGTATTGTTCGTAGAATATGGAGGGAAATATGGGTACAGAAAGAATTTCAGGCACAACGGGACTGCTTTGCGTGATCGGATCTCCGGTTGGTCATTCCTTGTCACCGGTCATGTATAATTACGCTTTTGACCGCTTGGGACTGGATTATGTCTATGTCGCCTTCGATATCAAGGAAGACCAGGTCCCGGACGCCCTGCAGGCCATGCGGACCTTTCATATGCGTGGCATGAATGTTACTATGCCGGATAAGATTGCCGCAGCCAGAGGCTGCGACGAACTTTCGAAGGCGGCAGAGATCATCGGTGCTGCCAATACCATTGTCAATGAAAATGGAAAACTGATCGGCCATATGACAGACGGCATCGGATTTAATAACAATCTTCGTGATCACGGGGTAGAAGTGAAGGGGAAGAAGGTCACCATTGTCGGCGGTGGCGGAGCTGCAACGGCGATTGAGGTTCAGTCCGCTTTGGATGGGGCAAAGGCGATTTCCATCTTCAATATTAAGGATAAATTCTTCCCGCGGATCGAAGAGACCGCAAGGAAGATCATGGCAGAGGTTCCTTCCTGCGAGGTCAAGGTTGTCGATCTGGCCGATCAGGATGCCTTCAAGAAGGAAATCCTGGAAAGTGAGATCCTGATCAATGCCACGGTTCTCGGCATGAAGCCTATGGATGATAAATCCGTCGTCAATGATATGTCTGTCTTCCACGAGGGCCTGGTTGTTGCCGATACGGTTTACAATCCTCTGGAAACCAAGCTCTTAAGAGATGCCAAGGCTCACGGCTGCAAGGTCGTAAACGGCAGAGGCATGCTGCTCTGGCAGGGCGAGGCAGCCTTCCGCCTCTACACCGGTCAGGATATGCCGGTAGAGGAGCTGAAACAACTCTATTTCAAGGAAGAGTAGATCATCACAGAAAAACACCTTCCCTTGCCGGGAAAGGGATTGCCCCGGCAGAGAAGGTGCTTTTATTATGCAAGAGATTTCCCGGCAAAGGCCTAAGGTCTTTATCTCTAACTGTTTTTTCTTCTATTTTCTATCTTCTATCTTCGTTTTCTTAATCCAGGAAATCGTGCCGTTTCAGGACTTCCAGAACATTTCGTCCTTCCTCGGTTCCCTCGATGATCCGACGGGCTCTACGGCTGTCACCAATGTTATAGATCTCCACATTGGTATCTGCATAGAAGTCTTCCAGTTCCTTCAGGACCGGAGCATTTGCCCGCATACCGAGGCAGATGAAACCATAATCAAAAGGGATATCCTTGATCTCACCTTCCGGATCCTTCACGATGAATTTGTCATCGCAGACTTCCTGGAGGGCGGTATTTGTCATCTGACGAACATGATATTTCTCCATCTTGGTCTTGGTATCGCACTTGGTAACAGGATCCAGGCCGTTTCCAATCAGAGGCAGCATTTCGATGATAGAGACGTCTGCTCCTCTTTCCGTAAAGAATTCCATGACATCCAGGCCAACCGCACCGCCGCCGACAATGGCAACTTTCTGACCCTCCATATTCGTGGGATAAGTGTCCATGCGGTCGATCATTTTGATTACGGTAGCAACTCTTGTGCCTTCCTTATCTACGCGGTCCAAAAGCCCCTTGATCGGAGGCAGGGTCGGATTGGAGCCGGTTGCATTGACGATGATATCCGGCTGGAATTTCTGAACCAGTTCCAGATTTGCCGGGGTACTTGTCATGATAAAGAGGTTATGGAGCTTTTTTGCCCGATGGATGAGGTAAGCCGGGAAATCTTTAAGCCGGGTCTTGTCCGGGATCTTACTGATCACATTGGCAAGTCCGCCAAGCTCTTTGTTCTTCTCCAGAAGGAAGGTCGTACATCCGACTTCTGCAGCAGTGCAGGCAGCTTCGAGACCTGCGGTACCACCACCGATGACAACTACATTGCAGGGCTTTTTGATCTTTTCTTTATAGTAGTCTGCCCCGTGGTTGACAGCAGGGTTTACGGTACAGCGAATCGGCTGATTCAGACCGATCCGGTGGCCGGCACAGCCGACATTACAGGAGATACATTTACGGATGTCATCCTCGTGACCCAGCTCTACCTTATTGACCCAGTCAGGATCCGCGATCAGACCACGGCCCATTCCGATGAGATCGGCATCGCCACGCGCCAGAATATCTTCTGCGATCTGAGGATCACGGATATTTCCGACGGTGATCACGGGCTTGTTGTAAGCTTCTTTGACCCGCTTTGCCATATAGGATCTCCAGCCGTCCGGCATATAGTTGGCATCCAGCTGATACTGGATGGAGCCGTTCAGACCTGCGGATACATCATAGACATCGACATTGTCTCCGAAGTATTGGAGGTAATCGATACAGTCATCTAAGGTATTACCTCCTTCCATGAATTCATCGGCCGAGATCCGTACGAAGATGGGGAAGAAGGGACCAACCTGCTTGCGGACTTCGTCGATGACCAGACGGGTGAAGCGGGCGCGGTTCTCTGCACTACCGCCGAATTCATCGGTACGCTTGTTGTAGATTGGAGACAGGAACTGGCTTAAGAGATAAGAATGGCCGGCATGGATCTCTACGGCATCGAAACCTGCGATCTGTGCACGTTTTGCGGCCTCGCCGAATTTCTTCACGATGGTATATATTTCTTCCTTCTCCAGAGGACGGGGAATCTCGCCGCCTTCTTTACTGGGGATGTTGGAAGAGGAGACGGGCTGCTCACCGGTCCGGGAGGACATAGCGGATGCCCCGGCATGGTTCAGCTGGACGGAAATGCAGGCGCCGTGCTTATGAACTCTTTCGCAGAGGTTGAAGAGGCGGGGGATGAAATCGTCACGATCCAGACGAAGCTGGGTCGTTCCGTTCGAACCCTGGGGAGAGTAAACGCTGACATTCTCTACGGTGATCAGGCCGACACCGCCCTTGGCGCGTTGTTCATAATAATTGATATGAAGAAAACTCATCTGACCGGTCTGCTCTCCGAAGTTGGTTCCCATGGGAGTCATGCAGATCCGGTTCTTTAAGGTCATTCTCTGTACGGTGAATGGCGAAAAAATATGAGGATATTTGCTTTTCATTCGAATCTCCTTTGCTTGCTTTGTTAAAAATCTAACAAATCACAATACCAGTTTAAATGGTGGAAAGGAGATTGTCTAATTGTTATATTGAAAGCGATCAATAGAATTTTTGTATTAAACAGTTACAACTCATTCTGGTCTTTGTCCCAGTCATTTTCAATGAAATCGATCATTTTCCGGACAGCCGGCATCAAGGTGATCTGTGAGAGATAGGCCATATAGACGGTGTTATAAAAACGCTGTTCCGGGATCAGATGACGGATGACAACGCCGGGTCTGTGGACGGATTCGGAATCCGCAGCCAGAGCGATCCCGAATCCGCCGGCAACGAAGGCAGCAAGGCTTGCTTCGTCAGGGAAGTAGGTCTCGCCGGAAGAAATGATATTATGAGCTTCAAAGAAACGTCTGGTTGCTTTTCCAAGGCCGGTCCTCGGGTCATAGCGGAGATTGGGATAAGAGCCGAAAATCGTTGCATCCAGGTCTGTCTCTTCCCCTGCCAGAGGACTGTCGGCCGGCAGCAGAACGACCATTTCCTGGCGGAAGAAAGGAATGGATCTGATTTCACTGCTGCTTTCGATTCCGGAACCGAAGATCAGATCGTAATGGCGTTCCATGAGTCCTTTGATATTCTGATCTGTATATCCTTCAAAGAAATTGAAACTGATCTTCTGATTCTCAGGCACTGCACGAAAGGCCCCGATGACAGAAGGAAGGATCCTGTGAGCCAGGGGAGCTACATAGGCAATGTCGATATGACCGCCGTGCGTTGTATATTCATTCATCAATGCCCGGGCAGAAGAGACATCCTCGAGGATCTTATCGGTCTGTTCGAGGAAGAGCTTGCCGGCCTTGGTAAGGACGATATTCCGTCCGGTTTTTTCAAAAAGCGATACACCAAGCTCCTGCTCTAAGCTGTTGATCGACCGGCTGAGGGAAGGTTCTGAAATGTGCAGACTCTCTGCAGCCAGATTGAAGTGCTCGAGACTTGCGGCACGGTGAAAATAGAGCAGTTGGTTTAAGGTCATAGAACATCCCCCCCCTCGTAATCAATCATAAATGAATGTCAACAGTACCTTTTTACCTTGTAATCACAATATACCATAAAGAATGAATGGAATGGAATGAACAAAAGAAAGATGTTATAGGGTAGAAAAGCATTCAGTAGATCTTTCTCGTAATCAATAGCAATTACCTATTAATTTTCAACAAAACTGGTATTAGAAAAGCCCGGTCGGACAAGGTATAATTAACTCATCACAAGTTGTTAAATTTTTAACAAATCACAGGAAACAAAATTTACGGCTTGAAAAGGACTGAATTCAAAAGCGGAATTCAAAGGAGATTATTATGAGTGAGAGAATTACCGGACACACTGAGCTTGTAAGCCTTCTGGCTTACCCAATCCGACATTCCAATTCCCCGGCAATGCAGAATGAAGCATTTGCTTATGAGGGACTGGATTATGCTTACCTGGCTTTCGAAGTCGGCATGGGCGATACCGAGGAAGAGCAGGAGAAGGAACTAAAGGATGCCATCACAGGACTTCGTGCCATGAAGTTCGTCGGATCCAATGTTTCGATGCCGAACAAGACCAGAGTCGGCAAGTATCTGGATGAGTTGGACAAGGCTTCCGAACTGTCCGGCGCTGTCAATACCATTGTGAATAAGAATGGCCATCTCAAGGGTTATACCACCGATGGTATCGGCTACATGCAGTCCCTTAAGGATTATGATATTGATGTTATCGGAAAGAAGATGACGATCGTCGGATGCGGCGGTGCAGGTACAGCAATTCAGATCCAGGCAGCTCTGGACGGCGTGGCTGAGCTCTCTATTTTCAACCGGAAGGATGAATTCTTCGAACCGGCAAAGGAGACTGTTAAGAAGATCAATGAGCAGACCAACTGCAAGGCAAGCCTCTACGATCTTGCTGATCTGGATCAGCTGAGAAAAGAGATCGAGTCTTCTTATCTCCTTGCAAATGCAACCGGTCTTGGTATGAAACCCCATGTCGGTGAGACCTGGCTGCCGGATACCTCTTATCTCCGTCCGGATCTCATAGTAACCGATACGGTTTATGCACCGAAGAAGACCCGTTTTCTGGAAATGGCAGAGGAAGTCGGATGTAAGTGGATGAACGGCGACGGCATGATGCTCTTCCAGGGTGCTGCAGCTTTCAAGCTCTGGACCGGTCATGATATGCCGATCGAACATATGAAGGAAGTGCTTGGAATCAAGTACGGCGAGTAAAAAAAGACAGTCCGGCCGGTTCTTTTCGGGTCGGACAGATCCCCAAGGAAAACAATAAAAACAGACAGGGGGCAGGAAATCCACCTGTCCCCGCATTGGAGAAAAACAAATGGAAAAGAAAAAATATCTTCCCGCAGCACTGATCCTGTATCTTAACTACTTCATTCATGGTGTAGGATGCTCTATCCTCGGCCAGTCTGTCATCAAGGATGCTCTTGCAGCCAGCTGGGGCGTTGAAGTCATGTCCATCACGGCAATTTCTGCTGCCCTCGGACTTGGAAGACTGATCGCCCTTCCCTTCGCAGGTCCTCTTTCCGATAAGCTTGGCAGGCGAATTTCTGTTGTGATCGGTGGCGCTTCTTATGCCATCTATCTGATCGGTTTAGCTTTGGCATTCAATGCCGGGACCCACGGCGGTTATCAGATCGCCTACATCTGTGCCATTATCGGCGGTATCGCAAACTCCTTCCTGGATACCGGTATCTACCCTGCAGTCGCTGAGATCTTCGACAAGGCTCCCGGTGTTGCGACCATGGGCATTAAGTTCTTCATCGCAATCTCACAGATGCTCCTGCCTTTCTTCCTAAGCACTACTGTTGGAACAACAGCCGCCGGCCTGGTAAGCTACAATACTTTGTTCTATGTTTGCGGTATTTCCTATATCGTTCTTTTGCTTCTGATCCTCTTTGTACCGCTTCCGGATGCAGATCAGAAGGCAGAGAAGAAAGAAGGCCTGATCGCAAGCCTGAAACATACGCATTTCTCTTTCGAAAGTATTGCAATGATCCTGATCGGATTTACCTGCACCGGTACTTTCCAGCTCTGGCTGAACTGCGCACAGAACTTCGCTAAGACCAATGTCGGCTGGGAAGATCCTTCGATCATGCAGACCTTCTATTCCTTTGGAACCATTCTGGCTCTGATCGTTACCGCACTTCTGACCAGGAAGATCAAGGACGTTCGCTTTATTGTGATCTATCCTGTCATCTGCCTTGCAATGCTTGTGCTTGTAATAGCAGCTCCTTCCCAGACGATGATGAAGGCCGGCGCATTTGTGATCGGCTGGGCAGGTGCCGGCGGACTGCTTCAGATCGCAACATCGGTCTGCAACATGCTCTTTCCGAAGATCAAGGGTACGGTTACTGCGCTGGTCATGATCGCATCCTCTCTCTGCAATTACACCCTTCTGACCGCTGCAGCTAAGATGACTCCGTCCGCTGTAATGGCCATGAATATCGTTCTGACTTTGATCGGTGTCATCCTTGGAATCTTTGTAAATTTGAGATATACCAAGATGGTAGAAGCAAACGCTGAAAGATAAATCAAGACTTTCGGCAGTTTATGAAAGGCAGACCGAATCGTTATGGCGCATAAACTGCCGGAAGAAAGGTTTGACCGATAGAAAGGTTTTATCAGAAGGAAAAGAGGGAAACTATGAATACTGTTCAGGTAAGAAATGTTGTCATTGGCGAAGGTCTTCCTAAGATCATTGTTCCAATTGTCGGAAAGACCAAGGAGGATATCATAAAGGCTGCAGAGTCTTTCTCCGAATATCGTTACGACATTGTTGAGTGGCGTGTGGACTGGTTTGACGGTGTTTTCAATTTTGCTGAAGTGGAAGATACCGCTAAGTCCCTTCGCGATACGCTGGGGGATGACAAGCCGATCCTTTTCACCTTCCGGACCTCAAAAGAGGGTGGTGAGAAGGCAATCGAGCCGGAGGCCTATGTTGAGCTGAATAAAAGAATTGCAATGACCGGTCTTGTAGATCTCGTGGATGTGGAAGCCTTTACCGGAGATTCCTATGTCCTGGATATCATCGAAACAGCTCATAAATGTGGTGTCAAAGTTGTTGCTTCCAATCACGACTTCGATAAGACACCGGCAAAGGAAGATCTGATCTATCGTCTGCGGAAAATGCAGGATCTGGGCGCAGATATCCCGAAGATCGCTGTGATGCCAAAGAATAAGAAGGATGTTCTGACTCTTCTGGAAGCAACGGAAGCGATGGCAAATGATTATGCCGATCGCCCCATCATCACCATGTCCATGGCAGGTACCGGTCTGATCTCCCGCCTTTCGGGTGAGGTCTTCGGATCTGCGGCTACATTCGGTGCAGTCGGCGCTGTCTCTGCTCCGGGACAGATGAATGTAAAGGATCTGGATATCATCCTGAATCTGATTCATAATGCCAGTTGAAGGGCGGATGCTTGTTCGGCTGTCGTAAGGCAAGTTGCTCGGGCACACGTCATTTGACATGTGCCTTATTTCATACAGAGAGAAGTGCTTATGAAAGTGTTAAAATATCTGGAAGACAACCTGGAAGAGATCCTTATGGTTCTTCTTTTGATGGCAATGGCCCTGATCATGATCATTCAGGTGATCGCCCGTTATGTCTTCGGGGATTCCCTGCCATGGTCGGAAGAGATCACCCGCTATCTCTTTATCTGGTCAGCTTTCCTAAGTGTCAGTCTCTGTACCAGGAAATGTATTTCCATCAAAGTGGATAATTTCATTAAAATCTTTCCGAGACGTGGAGAAGCGGCATTCAAACTTTTGAATCTGACCATTTCCTTCCTCTTTTTCGCAGTTTTGATCCCATACTCCTGGCGCTACTTACAGTCAACGATTGCGTCGGGACAGACCTCGCCGGCTTGCGGGATCCCTATGTACTGGGTTCAATCGGCGCCTTTTATCTGCTTCTGTCTCTGCGGTGTCCGGATCATTCAACGCTGGGTCATTAATCTTATGATCGTTCTGAATAAGAAGGGTGTAGAGGATCCGGAGGAGAGCAATCTTGCGGAAGAACTGGTCGAAATGGCAGAAGATGATCAGAAAGGAGAGCAGTAAATGTCCGTCGGGTTTATATTTCTAATCTTTATCATCTGCCTCTTCATTGCGATTCCGGTTTCTATCTCGCTTGGAATTGTCGCAGTACTACCCGGGCTTTTTGATTCGAGTTTCACTGCAAGCGGATCCTATGTCATCCGCTCCATGCTGGGGGGAATTGACAGCTTCCCGCTTCTTGCCGTGCCCATGTTTGTCCTGGCGGGCATCATCATGGCCCATGGACAGATCTCTCAGAAGATTTTCAATGTCTTTTTTTATTTCTTAGGGAAAAGAACGGCGGGTATTCCCTGCGCGGTGATCGTGACCTGCCTCTTTTACGGTGCCATTTCCGGATCGGCTCCGGCGACTGTTGCTGCGGTCGGCTCTATGTCGATACCTTTCCTCATTGAACTGGGCTATGACAAGAAGTTTTCAACGGCGCTGGTTGCCGTGGCCGGTGGCCTGGGAGTCATCATCCCGCCCAGTATTCCATTTATTATCTATGCCACTTCGTCCGGCCAGTCGGTCAGCGACCTCTTTCTGTCCGGTATCATTCCGGGACTCTTGATCGGCGGCCTTTTGATGTTTTATGCCATCGTCTATTGTAAGAAAAACGGCGAAGACCGGGACAAGATCAATGCCAAGGTTGGCGAACTGCATAAAAAAGGTTTTGGAAAGGTCCTTCGTGAGGGTTTCTGGGCCCTCTTAAGCCCGGTGATCATCCTGGGCTGCATCTATTCCGGCATCGCATCGCCGACGGAAGCAGCCGTGATCTCCGTTTTCTATTCTCTGATTGTCAGCATTTTCGTCTATAAGACCTTGAAAGTGAAGGATATCTGGAAGATCTGCGTGGAAGCGGTTCATACCTATGGCCCTATTCTCTTCATTCTGGCAGCGGCTGTCGCTTTCTCGCGGGTCCTGACGCTCATGCAGGTTCCTCAGACGGTCTCAAGCTGGATCCTGGGTCATTTCACCAATAAGATTCTTCTGCTTCTTGTCATCAATATCTTCCTTCTGATCGTCGGCATGGTGATGGATACGACGCCTGCCATTCTGATTTTGACGCCGATCCTTCTTCCGATTGTTACATCGGTCGGCATGAATCCGATTCACTTTGGAATCATGATGGTTGTCAATCTTGCAATCGGCTTTGTCACACCGCCCATTGGAGTCAATCTCTTTGTGGCTTCCAGCCTGACCAAAGTGCCGGTGATGGACATCGCCAGGAAAGCCCTCCCCATGATCATCCTGTTCCTGGCCGCACTGCTCTTGATCACTTATGTCCCGGGAATCAGTACCTGTTTGATCGGCGGGTGAAGATTGATCTGTGTTTGCCATAGCTTCGGATGACGGGCTTTTGGATATGGAGGTAGTAAATGAAATATAAACCGAAAGCAGATAAGGTCAGACTCGCTCGGATGTATCGATCGAGGAAGAAACAAGGAAAACGCCTGCTTGCTTTGGCGCTTTTTCTTGTTATGCTCCTGGGACTCACTTCCTGCGGCAAGACCGAATCGTCAGAGGTTCAGCGTTATGCCTGGCCGCTCGGGACTTCCAGTCCGGAAGACACCGTAACACAGATCTATGCAGTGAAATTTGCGGAAGAAGTAGATCAACTTTCGGATGGTAAGATGAAAATCCAGGTTTATCCCAACAGTGTGCTTGGGGGAGACCGGGAGCTTCTGGAAAGCCAGAAGGACGGAGATATCCCCTTTGTTGTGCAGAATACGGCGCCTCAGGTTACTTTTATGCCGGATATCGCTGTTTTTGATATGCCAAGAGTCTATTCTGATATCGCATCCCTTCGCCAGGCAGTGGATGATCCTGATTTTCTCCAGAAGATTCAGAAAGTCTATGAAAAGGGCGGTTATGAACTGCTCGGTTTTGCCGATCAGGGTTTCCGTGTTATGTCCACGAATAAGAATGTAAAAAGCATCGCTGATTTCAAGGGACAGAAGATCAGAACCATGGAAAATACCTATCACATGATGTTCTGGAGAGCTCTGGGTGCAAGTCCTACACCGATGACCTTCTCGGAAGTCTATATCGGCCTTCAGCAGGGTACCATCGATGCCCAGGAAAATCCCTATGAGGTCATTGTTTCCAACCGTCTCTATGAACAACAGGACTACGTGGTGGAAACCAATCATCTTCCTCATCTCATTTCACTTACGGTTTCCGAGAAGTTTATGAAGGGCCTTCCCAAGAACCAACAAAAGATCATCCGTCTGGCGGCAGAAAGAGCCAAAGTCTATGCCAGAGAGCAGTCAGATGAGAGAATTGCTTCCCGAATCAAAACCATTGAAGACAGCGGGACCCGGATCGTTACATTGGATGAAGCAACGCAGGAAGCCATGGATCAGGCCTGCCGGAAGGTTTATGCAGCGATTGAAAAGAAGGTAGACCCAGAGCTGGTGAAAGCTTATACCTCTGGTGGAGGGATAGATGTTGATCCTTCTTTCTGAGTAGATTACTTTCGTTTCATCATAATCCCATCTTAGAGGTAGATGGCTTGATATCCTCTAAAAGATAGATGGCTTGGATCGATCTGGTCTAAGCCATCTGTCTTTATTCATGAACTTTTATACATAAAAGCAATAAAGCGTTGCGGTTGATAAAGCTATCATTTATAATAAATAGCAACTTACTTATCGATAAGCTGAAAGAACAATTGAAAGTGGCAGGAAGGGATGCTTTCTGATTGTGGTAAGGACCAGGGAAAGGTTGTAATGATGGAAGAAGAAAAGAACCAGGAAAATCAGGAGAGTCAAAAGAATCAACTGGAAGAGACACGAGATAAGATCCGTGATGTGGATACTCGTTTAATCGATGCTCTGGCAGATCGGATGGAATTGATCCAGGACATCATTGCTTATAAAAAGAAAACAGGAATCCCGATTCTGCAGCCGGAACAGGAAGCCAAGCAGACCAGGGAGCTTAAGGAGCAGTTAAGGGATAATCCATTTGAGGAAGAAATTCTGGATGTCTTTAAGTACATTATGAAAAACTCCCGTCGGGTTCAGGCAAAAGCACTTTTTGATTATAATGTCTTTCTCATTGGCTTTATGGGTGCCGGTAAATCCACTATTGCGAAGGAATTGGAAAGAAAGCTGGAAATGCAGCGGATCGAGATGGACGAGCTGATCGAGAAGAAACAGGGAATGACAATTTCCGAGATCTTTTCAGAGTATGGAGAAATCTATTTCCGAAACCTGGAATCCAATTGCCTGATCGAACTCCAGAAGATCAAACAGGCAATTGTTTCCTGTGGCGGAGGCATTGTCCTTCGACCGGATAATGCAGACCACATGAAGAAGAATGGCAGAATTGTTCTATTAACGGCAGAGCCGATGACAATTCTGGACCGGGTCAAGGATTCTACTTCCAGGCCCATTCTCAATAATCATATGAATGTCGATTATATTAAAGATCTGATGGATCAGAGGCGGGAGAAATATCTGGCTGTAGCGGATGTTGTTGTGGCTACCGATCATAAGTCGACGGACGAGATCTGTGACGAGATCATTGCCAAGCTGATTGCCTTTGACCGGGAGCAGGAGGAAAAATAAGGGAGTCAGTCCGGCTTGAAAAAAGAAATTATTTTCTGTATCGCCAGATCCATATGTTTAGGGTTGGAGAAGGGGTGATCAGCTCCCTCCACTTCGATGAGTTCAATGACATTGTCTTCAGAGAATTTCCGGGTAACCTCGATTGGAACCATCTCGTCCTTTGTCCCATGGATCATCAGGATAGAGTCGGCATTGTCCAGATAATCCTGCTTACTTACATCATCGGTCTGCATTTCTTCCAGAAACTCATTGCCGATCTTCATCTTCCGGTCAAAGCCCTGCAGGATCTCTTTCCCCTTATGGAGTTTGTTCCAGTCATCTTCGGTAAGATTCTTGGTCAGGGCATCATACATCTTGATGGCAGGGCAGCGGAGACCGATGCGATGGAAGGGATTGCCTTTTTTTGCCAGATAATCAAGAGTAATGAAGGCGCCAAAACTGGAGGAGTAATTGTAGATCTCCTCTGCAGCCATATCTTTTTTCACATATTGGATGACCAGATCCAGATATTCCAGACATTCTGACAGGAGCAGTTTCTTCCTCGCATCCTGTCCGTGGCAAGGCCAGTCGAAGGTTACGACAGCGAAGGTCTTATATTTCCCAATCAGACGCTCTGCAAAAGTGCTGATCGCATGATTCTCTTTATTGCCACCAAAGCCGTAGGTTGCGATAACGATCTGCCTGGCTTGGTGGAGGTCTTTGCCATAATAGGCTCTGCAGCGGATGCTATAGCCGTTTTCGTTGATATCAAAATTTTTATTCTGCATGGGAGATCCTTTCTGCCCGTTTCAAGTTTTCTCTTGTCCACATTTTCAGATTATATCAAAAGTCGAGGAGGAAGGCGCAGGATTTTTGTATCGAAAGCGGGGTAATGAACGGTTCGAGACGTTCACATGGACAGATCGCTGAGAGTTGATTCTGAGACTGGATGTTGAGGCTAGATGTTGAGCTTTGCTTCTGTGCTTTAATTCTGAGACTAGGTGTTGAGGCTTGCTTCTGAGCTTTGATTCTGAGTCTAGATGTTGAGACTTGCTTCTGAGCTTTGATTCTGAGTCTAGATGTTGAGACTTGCATCTAGGCTTTAATTCTGAGCCTAGATGTTGAGGCTTGCATCTGAGCCTTGCTCCTGAGTCTAGATATTGCGCTTTGCATCTGAGATTTAATTCTGAGTCGAGATAATATGCCTTGCTTCTGAGCCTTATTGCGAGATTCGATATATGAATTTTTTTTGATTTGATGCGTGTTTTTGGCTCAGAAAGAGCCGACTTTATGGCAAAAAATTCGATATATGAAATCTTTAAGATTTCATGCTATATAAATGCCTGGAAAACACGCATGATTTTCAAAAGATTTTGTATATCGAATAATCAGGCCAAGAACAGGCAAGAAAGCTCCCGGAAACACGCATGATTTTCAAAAGACAATATGTAATGACCTCCATTTTGTAGCAACGTGGATTTACCTGTATACTATAGTTGCTAAAACAAATGGTAACAGGGATTACCGCATACAAAAGGAGGTCACAAATGAATAATACCACAGTTTACGTAGGAATGGAT
>JAQXPG010000157.1 GCA_029100405.1 Lachnospiraceae bacterium
CTTCGTCAGGCCCTGTTCGATCATATCGAAAATCTGTCTTATACAGAGCTCGATACCATGGGAACCGACACCCTGATCACCCGGATGACAAGTGATATGAACCAGGTCCAGAACGGCTTGAATCTGGTCCTTCGCCTTCTCTTAAGAAGCCCTTTTATTGTTGTCGGTGCGGTGATCCTGTCCTTTACTGTCAATGTCAAGGCAGCCCTTGTCTTTGTTATTACGGTTCCGGTTTTAAGCGTTGTCATCTTCGGCATTATGGCAGCATCCATTCCCCTTTATGCCAAGACTCAGGGTGCCCTGGACCGCTTATTGGGAACGACCCGAGAGAATCTGACCGGTGTCCGTGTCATACGTGCCTTCCATCATGAGAAGGATGAGGTAGAAGAGTTTGACCGCGAGAATCAGGCCCTGACGAAATTAAATGAATTTGTCGGCCGTCTGTCAGCTCTCATGAATCCTGCCACCTTTGCCATTGTCAATATCGCTACGATCCTTCTGATCCGTGTCGGCGCTGTCCAGGTCAATCATGGAAATATGGCCCAGGGCGATGTCGTTGCTCTCTATAATTACATGGCTCAGATCATTATTGAACTGATCAAGCTTGCCAGCCTGATTATCAATATCAACCGTTCTATTGCCTGCGCAGATCGGATAAACAAGGTTCTGTCTGTAGAATCCTCGATGCAGTATCCCTATCCGAAGAAAGAGACAGAAAGGAAAAAAGACACAATCGAGGACCATACAGAAGATCACGATGCAGATGGCCAAAGGATGGCGGAAAAAGAAAATGCGGTAGTCTTCGACCATGTCTCTTTTGCATATGCGGGAACCGGAGAAGATGCGCTTTCGGAAATTAACTTTACTGTAAAAAAAGGACAGACCATCGGTGTCATTGGAGGAACCGGCTCCGGTAAGTCCACTCTTGTCAATTTGATCCCCCGTTTCTATGACGTAAGTAAAGGTAAGGTCCTGGTCCTGGGGCAGGATGTCAGAGATTATCCGAAGGGACAACTGATCCAAAAGATCGGAATGGTTCCCCAGAAGGCTGTCCTCTTCGAAGGAAGCATCCGGGATAATCTTCTTTGGGGAAATGAAAATGCATCGGAGGAAGATCTCTGGAAAGCCATTGAAACGGCTCAGGCTTTGGAAGTGGTTCAGGGAAAAGAGGGCGGTCTGGATGCCTTCGTGGAACAGAACGGAAGAAACCTGTCCGGTGGCCAGCGTCAGCGTCTGACCATTGCCCGGGCTCTGGTTCGAAAACCGTCGATCCTTATCATGGACGATTCTTCCAGTGCTTTGGATTTTGCAACGGATCTCTCTCTTCGAAAGGCGATCCACGGTCTGGAAGGGGAGATGACGGTCTTTATTGTTTCCCAGAGAACTTCCAGTGTTCGTTCTGCTGATCAGATCATTGTCTTAAATGACGGTCAGATGGTCGGACTCGGAAGTCATGATGAGCTGATGAAGAATTGCCGGGTCTACCAGGAGATCTATTATTCTCAGTTCCCGGATGAGAAACCGGCTGATTGGAAGGAGGCGGAGTGATGGCAGATTCTAAACAGAAAATGATGAACAATAAGAAAGCGGATTCTTCCAGCATGGATGTCCTGAAAAAAGTCTTACGAGTCATTTCTCACTATCGTTTTCTTCTGCTTCTGAGCGTGATTCTTGCAGCAGTGACGGTCGTTCTCCAGCTCTATATCCCCATCCTTTTCGGTAATGCCATCGATCTGGTCTTAGGACCGGGGAAAGTTCGTTTCCAACCGATGAGATCGCTTTTCCTTCGGATCCTGATTTTGATCCTTCTTACGGCTGTATTGACCTGGCTTATGAACCTGATCAATAACCGCCTGACCTATCGGACGGTACAGGATATCCGGTCCAGGGCCATTCGAAAGATCCAGACCTTACCTCTTTCCTATTTGGATTCCCACAGTACCGGAGACATCGTACAGCGTGTGATCGCCGATGTGGACCAGTTATCGGATGGCCTTTTATTGGGATTCACTCAGCTTTTCTCCGGCCTGGTCATGATCTTTGTGACGCTTGGCTTTATGTTTTCAAAGAACATAGAGATCACTTTCATGGTTCTCCTTCTGACACCGGTCAGCTTCCTGGTTGCCAAATTTATTTCCGGACGATCCTATAAGCTCTTTCGGAAGCAGACGGAGGTTCGGGGCAAACAGACAGCTTTGATCAATGAAATGGTAGGAAATGAGAAGGTTGTGAAAGCTTTCGGTCATGAGAAGAAGGCTTCTGACCAGTTCCGTGTCTTGAATGAAGAACTGCAGAGCGCATCGGAGAAGGCAATTTTCCTTAGCTCTCTAACCAATCCTTCAACCAGAGCCGTCAATAATGTGATCTATGCCCTGGTTGCTCTTGTCGGTGCCGGTATGATCCTGGCCGGCCGTCTGACGGTCGGAGGGCTGACCGTGCTTCTGACCTATGCAAACCAGTATATGAAGCCCTTTAACGATATCAGTTCCGTGATCACAGAGCTTCAGAATGCCATGGCCTGCGCCCAGAGGATCTTCGAATTGATCGAATCCGATTCCGAGAGCCCGGATCCCAAGGCCTTGCTTCATCCCTGGCTCTATGAGGAGGGAAAGGATGGAGAGCATGCAATCGGCGCGGTCGATATTTCTCATGTAGCCTTCTCTTATGATAAGTCGAAGAAATTGATCGAAGACTTTAACTTCCATGCAGACCCGGGGATGAAGATCGCTATTGTCGGCCCAACCGGCTGCGGCAAGACCACTTTCATCAATCTTCTGATGCGTTTCTATGATGTCGATCAGGGATCGATCTCGATCGACGGGCAGAAGATCAATGAAGTCAGCCGGGGATCTTTGCGGAAGAATTACGGCATGGTGCTGCAGGATTCCTGGATCAAGAACGGAACCGTGCGGGAAAATATCGCCTTCGGAAAGCCGGATGCCAGCGATGAAGAGATCATCCGCGCAGCAAAGGAGGCCCACAGCTATGAATTTATCCGCCGTATGCCAAAGGGTCTCGACACCATGATCAGTGACGAGGACCTGTCCCAGGGTGAGAAACAGCTTCTTTGCATCAGCCGTGTTATGCTTCTGATGCCGCCCATGCTGATATTGGATGAGGCAACGTCATCCATCGACACCCGGACAGAGCTTCTGATCCAGTCTGCTTTCGATAAGCTGATGCAGGGCAGAACCAGTTTCATCGTTGCCCACCGTCTGTCGACCATTCGAAATGCAGATGTGATCCTCGTTATGAAAGACGGCCGGATCATTGAGCAGGGCAGTCATGATGAACTGATGAAGAAGGGCGGCTTCTATACCAGTCTCTATAATTCGCAGTTTGCGGGAGTGGAAATATAGACCGGGGGCAAAGATGACCCCAAAGATCATCAGGCCTTATGGCAGGTCAAGCTCTGGGCTTGAAAGTTAACGTGCTCTTATGTTAAGATGTTCTTCGTGTGTTCGAAACCATCCACACGGTAAACAAAACTATGGAGAACATGGAAATGAAAAACAAAAAAGCACTTTACATCACCCAGGCAGCGATGATTGCGGCACTCTACGTCGTACTGACCGTCTTCATCAATGCTTTCAATCTGGCAAGCGGAGCCATTCAAGTAAGAATCTCCGAAGCACTCTGCATCCTTCCGGTTTTCACACCGGCAGCAATTCCCGGCCTCTTTATCGGATGCCTCTTAGCCAATCTCGTGACGGGGGCTATGATCTGGGATATCATCTTCGGATCTCTGGCAACCCTTCTTGGTGCCATCGGTACCTATTATCTCAGAAAGACGAAGTTTGCATTCACCCTTCCCCCGGTGATCGCTAATATGATCGTTATTCCGCCGGTTCTCATGCTGGCTTATCATGTACCGGATGCCTGGTGGTTTTTGGCCATCACAGTCGGACTTGGAGAAGTGATCTCGGTATGTATCCTGGGATTCCTTCTGAAGAAGGTACTCTGGAACTTCCGCTATCAGATCTTCCGCCTGGAAGAGAGAGTTTAAAACTCAAAAGAATGAAAGAAAGAAAAAAGTAAATAGATGGTTTTAAAAAAGAGCGTGTGAAAACATTCGTTTTCACACACTCTTTTTCTTATTGTACCAGGATCTCCATCAGACTGGCATAGACATCTTCATATCGGGCCCGCCAGTTGTAGCAGATGGCGTCTGCCTCCGCCTTAGTGGACACATTTAAGGTGAGAGAAATCAGAACTTTATCTTCCTGACTGACAGAGAGATGAACACTGTAGCCGCCTCCCAAAGCCCGGTCATAGATGGCAGTAATATTGTTTTCGCTCTGCATCTTCTGCCCCCTGGCCTTGAAATAGTCCGCAATGTCCTGGCGGATGGCCGGTGTGATCCGATCCTGGAACATAGAAAGGGTCTTCTTGCCTTCCTCCGTAATAGAGTAGAGGACCTTGGTATGGTCCTTTTTGCCGCTGATATAACGGTTTCCTTCCAGACCATGAATGATCTCCTGGATCGAGAAGTAGTCTGTGTACTTTCGTTCCGTAAAAAATTCCGTAATTTGTGTTCCAGACATGGAAAAGCCGGCACGCTGCAATAATTCGAGCACCGTCATTTTATAGATCATATCCGGTTCTGCCATGAAATATAGACCTCCTTATTCTTTGACATGTTCCATCACTGCTTTGGCGACCATTTCAGAGACCTTGGGATCAAAAGCTTCGGGCATGATATTGTCTTCCGACAGCTGATCTTCCGGGACAAGAGATGCAATGGCTTCTGCAGCAGCCAGTTTCATTTCTTCTGTGATCTCTCTGGCATGGGCTTCCAGGGCACCCTTGAAGATCCCGGGGAAAGCAACAACATTATTGACCTGATTCGGGAAATCGGATCGTCCGGTACCGACGACACGGGCGCCCGCCTCCTTGGCAAGATCCGGCATGATCTCCGGTGTAGGATTGGCCATGGCAAACAGAATGGCATCATGGTTCATTGACCGGACCATATCCTGACTTACGATCCCGGGAGCAGAAACACCGACGAAGATATCCGCATTGCGAAGGGCATCGGCCAGGCTTCCGGTCTGTCCGGATAAGTTCGTGACCTCCATCATTTTCTCCTGCATCCAGTTCAGATCCTTGGATTTCTTGGAAAGAATACCGGATTTATCACACATGGTAATGTCCTTGAAACCATAGCGGAGAAGAAGCTTAGTGATGGCAATGCCGGCAGATCCGGCGCCATTGACAACGATCTTACAGTCTTCCTTTTTCTTACCGACGACCTTCAAGGCATTGATAATGCCTGCCAGGACAACAATGGCCGTTCCGTGCTGGTCATCGTGGAAGACCGGAATATCCAGTTCCTTTTTCAGGCGTTCCTCGATCTCAAAGCAGCGGGGAGCAGAGATGTCTTCCAGGTTGATTCCGCCGAAGGTCGGAGCTATGGCTTTGACAACAGCAACGATCTCATCGGGATCCTGTGTATCGAGACAGATGGGAAAGGCATTGATGCCGCCGAATTCCTTAAAGAGAACGGCTTTTCCTTCCATAACAGGCATGGCGGCCTCTGGCCCTATATTTCCAAGGCCAAGCACTGCGGAACCATCGGATACGACAGCAACGGTATTCGCTTTTAAGGTATAGTGATAAACTTCGGCAGGAT
>JAQXPG010000158.1 GCA_029100405.1 Lachnospiraceae bacterium
CGGGCTGGTAGAGGATACCAAGGAACTGGCCGAGAAGGAGACACCGATCTATGTCATGATCGCCGTTCTCCTTGCAGTCATTGTTCTCTCACTGACCATGGATTCCTATTTGATCCCCATCTTCTTCCTTCTGTCCATCGGTATGGCGATCGTTTATAATTTGGGATCGAATGTTTTCCTCGGGGAGATCTCTTTCATTACCAAGTGTATCGCCGCAGTGCTACAGCTGGGTGTTACCATGGATTACTCGATCTTCCTCTGGCACAGCTACCTGGAGGAACAGGAGAACACGAATGGGGACAAGAAGGAGGCCATGGCAAGAGCCATCGCAGCTACCTTCCAGTCGGTCATCGGTTCTTCCGTCACAACCATCGCCGGTTTCATTGCACTTTGCTTTATGAGCTTTACCATCGGCCGGGATCTCGGAATCGTTATGGCAAAAGGTGTTGTCTTCGGTGTCATTGCCTGTATCACGATTCTTCCATCCATGATTCTGGTCTTCGACCGGCCACTGGAAGCAACCAGACATAAGCCCCTGCTTCCGGAATTTAAACGGCTGCCAAAGCTGATTTCCAAGAGATTTTATGTCTTTGGTCTGCTTTTCCTCATCATCCTGCCATTCGCCCTTTACGGACAAGGACATACCAAGGTTTACTACAACCTGGGCGGAACGCTTCCGGCAAGCCTTCCCTCCATGCAGGCTTCCAAGGAACTGGATGAAAACTTTACATCGAATACGACTTACATGATCCTCTATAACAAGAATCTCTCCTCGGGCGACAAAGCAGAGATGCTGTCTAAGCTCCAGGATGTCAAGGGCGTGGATAAGGCCATCGGATTGAATACTTTCGTCGGACCTTCTGTTCCGGAGAATATGATTCCGCAGAAAATAAGAACCATGCTCCAGAGTGATAAATATGAGATGGCTTTGATCACATCGAAGTATAAGGTTGCAAGCGATGCGGTCAACAATCAGATCACAAAGGTCAATAAAATTGTAAAGTCATATGATACCAAGGCTATGGTCGTCGGCGAGGCGCCTTGTACCAAGGATCTGATCCGAATCACCAACCGGGACTTCCAGATTGTAAACTGGGTCTCCATCGGACTGGTCTTCCTGATCATCGCTGTTGTATTGAAGTCGATCAGCCTGCCTTTCATTCTGGTTGCCGTCATCGAGTTTGCCATCTTTATCAATATGGGAATTCCTTTCTATACCGGGACGACCCTTCCCTTCGTAGCATCGATCGTTATCGGTACGATTCAGCTGGGTTCCACGGTTGACTATGCGATCCTGATGACGACCCGGTATTTAAGAGAGAGAAATAACGGCCTGGGCCGGACACATGCAACGAGAGCTGCACTGGCAGCTTCCATGAAATCCATTATTGTATCGGCTCTGTCCTTCTTCGCTGCAACCTTCGGCGTCGGCATGATCTCCAGTATCGATATGATCGGATCTCTTTGTTCTCTGATGGCAAGAGGCGCACTGATCTCCATGGCCGTTGTAATCCTGGTTCTGCCGTCTATGTATATGATCTTCGACCCTCTGATCATACGGACCACAGCAAAATGCCAGGGCGCAAGAGAGTATGACAGACAGAAGAAACTGCGTCAGACAGAGGCAGAGAATGCTTAAGTAAATGGAAGTGAGGTTCATTATGAATAGAAATAAAAATATCAAGAGAAATGTAGAGCGAATCGCAGCAGGTGCCCTGGCAGCGGCAGTCGGTTTCGGTGCAACCGCCTGTGGTGTTGTCGGGACCAAGACAAGTGCCGCATCCAAGGATTCTTTAAAGGCGACTAAGGAAAAGCTCGAAGACACCATGGAAGTGTCAACATCCTTCGGCGACAAGGCTGATCAGGATGCGGAAAAGCTCGAGACGGTCTATGTTTCTGCGGATGCAGACGGAAGCACCAAGGATGTGACCGTATCGAACTGGCTTCGGAACTATTCCGGCAAGGACAAGATCGAGGATAAGTCCGACCTGTCCGATATCAAGAATGTCAAGGGCAACCAGAAGTTCACCAAGGGCTCAAACGGAAGCCTGACCTGGGATGCTGACGGAAAGGACGTATTCTATCAGGGTAAGACCAAGAGTCAGCTGCCGGTCGGCGTTAAGGTCAGCTACAAGCTGGACGGCAAGGACATCGAGCCTGAGGATCTGGCCGGAAAGAGCGGCAAGGTCACGATTCGTTTCGACTATACCAATACGGCCAAGACAGATGTTACTGTGGATGGACAGAATAAAGAAATGACGGTTCCTTTCGCCATGATCTCCGGTATGATCCTGCCGTCGGACCACTTTTCTAATATTACAGTCACAAACGGCAAGGTCGTAAGCGATGCCGATAATAACATTGTCATGGGCGTTGCCCTTCCCGGTCTGTCGGATGCCCTGTCCATCGACCGGTCAAAGTTAGACCAGCTCGGTGTCGATTCCGAGACCACCATTCCGGATTATGTCGAAATCACGGCAGATGCCAAGGATTTTGAGCTGGGACTGACCATGACCATGGCATCCTCTAACGTCCTTTCGGATCTGGGCTTTTCTGATTATGACAATTCGGAAGCCGTCAATCAGATCAGCGGTGATATGGATAAGCTGGAATCCAGCATGAAACAGCTGATCGATGGCGGAAACAAGGTCAAAGACGGAACAGCTGCTCTAAAGGAAGGCAGTGCCGCCTTAAAAGACGGTGTCAATGCTTATACCTCCGGGGTCGGCCAGTTGACAAAAGGCACAAAAACCCTGAATGACAGTATCTCTGACCTGACAGATGGTTCGAAGAAACTGTCCGATGGTGTCAAGCTCTTGAAGCAGAAACTGTCCCAGGCCCAGAGTTCTGAGGATGTGAAGAAGATCCAGAACTTATATCAGACTTATCTTGGGATCTACAATCAGCTGACGAATCCGAACGGGATCTATAAGCAGGCGTTTAATCGTCTTGTTAATCTTCAGCAAGATATGGCGACGTTACAGGATAGTGTGAAAGATATTGATGACAAAACTCTGAATTGGCACTTGACCCAGCCAGCTGTAAATAGTCTGCTGGAGAATAAGCAGGGTGAGTTGGTGGAGAAGATTAAAAATGGATATAAACAAGATTCTATGAGAGAAAACTTAAAATCAAATGATCTTTCAGATGATGAAGCCAAGAGGATCCTGTCCTATGCGATGATTAAAAACGCAACTGCATTACAGAATAGCTTAAACACATTGGATCTGAGTGCTTTGAAGGATGAAAATAGCGATGCATCGAAAGCATTGACCGGCATGATCATTGACGCCATCTCAGACTATATGAAGAACCCTCAAACGGTACAGGGAACGGTAGAACATGAAAATCAAACTCTGGCTACTGTGACTCAGGCAGTTCGGGACAAGATTACGGAACAGGCAGCTTCACAGGTAGCTTCACAGGCAGCTTCGAAAAAGGCTTATCAGACGATAGTGGCTAAAGTCAAAGATACCATAAATACTGCCAATCCTAATATACATGATCCGGAACTGTCTCAGAATGCCGAATTAATTACAAGGATTGCTATAAAGAATGCCATAGGCAAGAATGAAACCTTCACACAAGACTTTCTGAAGGGTAATTTTACAGCTTATTTAACAGATGCAACGGTTACTCTTTCCGGTTTGCAGACCAAGGACCAAAACGCGCCGGGGATCTCAAAGACAGTAGCTGAAAAAGACTACCCTACGCGTGGATATGATAAAATTAAAAGTGAGGACGACCTGGATCAAGAGGATACGGCATGGCTTGCAGCAACCGGAATGACCAAGAAAGAATGGACTTACTTGTCAACATGGAGCCGTATTACCGATGATCCAGCCGCCAATACCGGTGCCGAATATCTGGTAAAATATAAGGCCTTCACGAAAAAATTCGCTATGCTCCAGACAGCTTACCAGAGTGTTCAGAGTAAGCTTGCAGAACTTTCCAATGTCGTAGATCAGCTGGATGCCGGAGCAAGTCAGCTCCTGGATGGAATCAGTAACCGTCTGGCTCCTGGTGTTCTGCAGCTTTATAAGGGTGCAGCAAAACTGGATGCGAACTCTGCGGCAC
>JAQXPG010000159.1 GCA_029100405.1 Lachnospiraceae bacterium
CAAGGAATTCTTCTTCGGAATCAGAAGCCCGGATCAGGGCATCTGTATTCTGGATCCATCGATCTGCAATTCCCTGATCCTCTGCCTCCCCGGAAAGCTCCCTGGCTTTCAAATTGACCCTTAGAATGACGCCGAGTCCAAAGACCAGGATCAAAAGAACCAGAGTGATTTCCAGGAGGAAGAGCCAGGAATAGCGGTTTTGCTTCCCTTCTTTTTGATAGTCTTGATCATCCCAGAATTTCATCGGCCCTCACCCCCTGTTCTTAGAGGGATATAGATGGTCCGGCTCCTGCCCTTGTCATCCTTTAATTCACAGCATAAGAGCCGGCCCTTTTCCATTCTCATTTTCCAGGAGGAGAGCTCTGCGATCTCATTTCCTGCCTGAGGCGACAGATTCGCCCCGCTTCCTGCATACATTTCCATCAATTTTCCCTGATAGAGATAGAGGATGGTCCGATAAGAACTTCCATTGACCTCATCCGACAGCTGAAGGGCATCCGAATCGCCGAATGATATGATCTGAACCTCATTCTGACTGTCATGGCTTCGAATCTTCTGTCTCAGATAAGCATCGATCGTTTCTGTTTGAAATCCGGACCTGCTCTTCTGATTGGTTTTCTGAAAAAAGCGGATGCCGAAAAGGGTCAGATAAGCAGAGAGAAAGATCAAAAGGAGAAAGACCAGAGTCGGAAAAAAATGCGTCAGATATACCGTTTCCTTTCTTTTCATCTCTTACCTC
This sequence comes from Lachnospiraceae bacterium, assembly GCA_029100405.1. Lineage (GTDB taxonomy): Bacteria > Bacillota > Clostridia > Lachnospirales > Lachnospiraceae > Lachnocurva. The sequence goes on from JAQXPG010000159.1 coordinate 740, forward strand.
CCCCGATCCACGATCGTTACATAAGGCCGGATATTCGACCCGCGCAAGGAATAATTTACCTGAAAACGCTTCTTGTCATAGGTCAGACCGAACTGCTTCTCGAGAACCGAAAGGTCCGAGGGATAGCTTCCTTCTCTCGCATAATAAGCTGTGATCTCTTCATTGACCGCCCTCTTAAGAGTCGCCTTTTCTCTCTTTTCATCCCCTTTCGAGAAGGAAAATAAGGCAAAGACAAAGAAGACCAGAAGAGAAATATAGACCAGGACTTTACACAGCTGCAATTTCTCTATTTTACCGGTTTCCGTCATGGCATCTCCTTTAAAGCGTACTCAAAATAGAAAGCATGGGAAGCATGACAGAGATCAGGATCAAAGCCGCCGCACCGGAAAGAACGGCGATCATGATGGGTTCCACCCGATTCACTCTTCTTACCGCAGCTTCGTCTACCTTTTCCTGATAGTCATTTGCGATCTCATTGAAGGTCTGGTCCAGACTTCCGGTTGTCTCTGCAATCGTGATCCTTCTCAGATCCCGGCGGTCATAGAAACCACTTTCTCTTAAGGCTTCCGAAAGACTGGCTCCCGATTCCAGGGAGGCCTTACATTTCTGAAGAAGGGGCAGAAATTCACTGTCCGGCTCGGCTTCCTCTGCCATGAGAAGGCCCTCTTCACCAGAGAGGCCGGTTGATGCGGCCATAGAAAGGATGCCGGTCAGACGGCAGACATAGAGGTTTTTCCGATCCTCTTTGCTGCCCCAGAAGACACCGGCTCCAAGATCCGCTGTATTCTTAGATTTACGAAGCTGGAAAGCAATCAGGAAAAGAAAAACAAGGATCAGAAGAAGCAGAAGGAAAAGGCCATACTGACCCAGAAAGACGCCAAGATTCAATAAAACTCTCTGCAGGCCGGTCATTTCCATGCCAAGACCGGAATATGCACTCCGAAAGACCGGCATGACAAAAATCAGAATCAGAGCCAGAATAACAGTCATGGCAAAAGTAATGAGAAAAGGATAAAAGACTGCATTCTTTACGCTTCTTCGCAAGGCATATTCTCTATCATCGTCTTCTTTCAGGCGAAGCAGGACCGAATCCAGGCGGCCGGTTTTCTCGCCCAGGCGGACGGATCGAATCATGCGGTCCGGAAAAATGCCGGCAGCTTTCATGGCTTCGGACAGATCGCCTCCAACCTCCAAGATTTCAAGCATTCGATCCAGGATCTTTTGATCTTCCTCTTTCTTTGCATCTTTCCGTAAAATGCGGACGCCCGTTTCCGGTGTCATGCCGGCTTCCAGAACCTGGGCCATTTGCTCGGGAAAATCTGCAAACAGCGGATTCCTCATCTGATTCTTATTCATAATCTTCCTCATCAACGATTCTAATAATTATAGCTCAGCGTGTAATTCTTGCCGTCTCCGATGTATTTCTTTACCGAGGATGCCGAATTGTTGGCTCCAAGCGTCGGATCCACAAGAGTCCAGTCTTTTCCGTCGAAGCGGATGGCCTTGTCGATCCAGCCGGTCTCCCTGGTCCAGACCGAGATCCAGGCATGGTAAACAGAACCGGAATAACCGACCTCAAGTTTGGTCGGCACTCCCTGTGACCGCAGCATGGCAACGGTCAGACTTGCATAATCCAGGCAGATCCCCTTTTTTGTTTTCAGGGTCGTATCCGGATCCGGCAGATAATTCAAAGGAATATTCTCAGCCAAAGCATCGTCGTATTTTATGGTTTTTATAACAAAGTGGTATACATTTCTTATAAAATCGAGATCGTCCGAAGACCGGTCAGACAGCTCCTGTCCTTTTTTGACTGCCTGATCGTCCGACTGATAATCGCAGTACTGGTTGGGATAAAGATAAGGCGTAAACTCATTTTCCAGCTGAACATCAAAGGTCTGCGATAAGCCGATGGCATAGGTCTTACCGTTCACATGCTCCAGAACCTGGATCGAATAGTTTCCGTCGCCGCCGGTCAGAGGAATGCCTTCGAAGGAACCAATCTGTAAAGGATAGGGGTTTCGGCTTCCATCCGGATTGGTCATCTGCACCTGGACCCGGTCCGCAGTCCCTGTATATTTGACGCATACATAGCCCTTTTTTGTATTGGATGCGTCCACTTGTATTTTCCCGTCAGACCCTGTCCAGACCGTAAGACCGGGGGTCTCCGTCATAAGAATATTTGTCACAGTTTCCCGTTTTCCCCCGGAATGCGTGGAATTTGGATCCACTTTACCGGCGCTCTGTTTGCCCGTCTCCGTCGGAGAATGACCGATCGGTTTTGATTTCGAGCTACAGGCCACAAAAAACAGGCAAAAAAGGAGAATCGATGACAAAAATCTGACACGGGATCGTCTTAATAAATCACCGGGTCTCACCAAAATGTCCTTTCAAAATTTCTTTGGGGGTAGTTTGCATTTTCTGTCAAAGGAATTGCT
>JAQXPG010000160.1 GCA_029100405.1 Lachnospiraceae bacterium
CAGGCACCTGAAGCCTGCGCGTCTGCCAATTCCGCCACTTCTGCAGAGTGCGGAAGATGGGACTTGAACCCACACGACATTGCTGCCACAAGATCCTTAGTCTTGCTCGTCTGCCAATTCCGACACTTCCGCTCTTTGCACGTTTCTGTGCTTTGTTTGTCACTCACTCGCGACCATGTTATAGTAACAAATTCGGATTCCTATGTCAAATACTTTTTTGAAAAATTTCGTAAATTTTACGAATCGGAAGATTTCACTTTGTCTTTCGATACATCCGGGGACAGAAGTGAATCCTCATCAATGTTTCTTTTCTCATGCAGATAATGGATGAACTTTTCAAAATAGAGTTTAACCAGGGCGCCGCAAGGGACAGCCAGGATCATGCCAAGGAATCCGCCGACTTTACCTCCGATGATCAGAGAGGCGATAACAAGAAGAGGATGAATTTCTATGGCGTTGGACAGGAATTTCGGATTGATGATATTACCGTCAATAGTCTGAATAATGAAGATCACGATCAAGGAGACAATCAATTTCTCGGCATTCCAGTTTAATAAGCTGACCAGAATGATCGAAGTATAGGCAACAAAGGGTCCGACATAGGGAATCAGGTTGCCGAGTCCGGTCAGAATGCCGATCAGGAGTGAATATGGAAGGCCAATCAGAGAAAGGGCAATGCTGACCACAGAGGCCATGAAGATGGCATCCACAAGCTGGCCACGGATATATCCGGAAAAGACATGGTCTGCATTTTGTAAGAAGGAATGAATGTGTCCCCAGGACTTTTTCGGAAGCATGGCCTTAAAGGCACTGCCCCAGTAACGCTTCAGGCCTTCCCCGTCCAACTGGAAGTAAATCGCGAAAATGATGGCGAAAAGCAGGCTGGAGAGTGTCGATGGCAGGCTGGTCAGAAAACTGCTGGCACTTTGCGTCAGATTGCCGGCATAATGCAGAATGGTATTTTTCAAGGGCTTGAGATACTGCTCCATTGCATCGGATGAGACATTCAGATTATTCAGGAAACTGGTCAGATTCTTATAAAGACTGTTGACGGAATCACTGATTCCTGAGATAAAGGTTGCAAAGTTACTGTTCTTGGCTGTGGAGAGGTCGCGTGTCACGGCGGAAACGATGAGAAAAAGCACCAGAGTGATTCCAAGAAGGATCAGGATGCCAGTCAGGGCAACTGCGGCCGGCCTGGACCGGGTGCCTTTTTTCTTGAAGAAAGGAATTTTCTGAAACTGTTTTTCGAAGAAGTTGTCTAGAGGATAGAGGAGATAAGCCAGGGCAAAGCCGAGGATCAGAGGTTTAAAGAGGATATTCATCCAGGACAGACTGGAGGAAATGGCACCACCGATCAGACCGAGATGGCCCAGGATCTCTAAGATGATGTAGGCAATGACGATGGTCCAGACAATATACCAGGAGATCTGGCTGTATTTCCGGTTTTTCATTTTTTGAAATAGTTTCTTCATCAAAATTCTCCTTCAATATACGACAATATAAGACAAGCAGATCGGAATCCGATCCTGCAAAAGGGATGCGACATATCCAGCTCTGCAAAGAAATTCGCTGTATCCGGTCCGCAAAGGCAATGCGCCATCTCCGATCCTGCAAAAGAAATATCAGAAACGATATATGTTTTTGTGATCTACATTTTAGCAAAAAAGACTGCCTTGTGCAGGGAGATTTGCAACTTAAGAGCAGAATCCATAGACAGTTTTTGGGATGGGACTTATACTTAGATTTAGCATGAAATTACTGTATGTATTTTATGAGAGGACTGCTGCTATGAAATACATGAAACAATTTGGTATTATCCTGATCGTGACCTGTGTGGGAGAGTTTCTGCATCATTATCTGCCGCTCCCGATCCCGGGCAGTATCTATGGACTGGTTCTGATGCTGCTTCTCCTCTGTACGCATGTGCTGCATATTGAAGATGTGAAGGATACCGCAGAATTTCTGATCGAAATCATGCCGCTTATGTTTATTCCGGCTGCCGTAGGGCTTCTGAAGGCCTGGGGCGATCTGAAGCCGGTAGTGATACCGATGCTTGTGATCACCCTGTGTTCCACCATTCTTGTTATGGCTGTGACGGGTCTGGTCACCCAGTCTATCATGCGACTTCGGAAACGACAGACCTCCCCTACCGATACCATCATCAGCGCCGAGGTGGCCAAGGAGCGGCATGAGAGAAATATGATTCCTCTGGACCGAAGGATTCGCTTGAAAATCAAAAAACAGGTGATTCGTGACAGGCGTTGGAGGAGAGACCATTTTCAGAAGAAATAGCTTTCGGAAGAAATAGCTTTCGGAAGAAATAGCTTTCGGAAGAAATAGCTTTCGGAAGAATAGCTTTCATAAGAAATAGCTTTCGGAAGAAATAGTTTTCGTAAGATTAAAGCAAGTGGCTTTCTGTTATCGAGGCAGTTTGAAAGGTATCTATTATTATGGAAAATATCAGTGATGTAGTTGCAATATCAGCTACTTTCGGTGTCGTGATCAGCATAATCGGCTATTGGATTGGCGTTCTGATTCGCAATAAAACAGGTCTGTCAATCTGTAATCCGCTTCTCATCTCCATTATATTCGTTATGGCGGTTCTAAGTATTTTCCATATCAACTATGAAGATTACAATAAGAGTGCCAAATACCTGTCCTATCTCCTGACACCGGCCACGGTCAGCCTGGCCATCCCCCTCTATCTCCATCTGGAGCGGCTGAAACGAAACTGGGTCGGCATTGTTGTTGGCCTTCTTGCTGGGTCTCTGACTTCCATGGGATCCGTCCTTGCTATGTCTGTTCTCTTCAAACTTTCTCATAAGCATTATGTAACATTGCTTCCAAAATCGATCACAACGGCGATCGGCATGGGCGTATCCAGTGAACTTGGCGGTGTAGTGACGATTTCTGTAGCAGTCATTATTGTGACCGGCATTTTCGGAAATGTGATCGCGGTCTCTATTTGTAAGCTCTTTCGAATTACAGACCCGGTTGCAAAGGGACTGGCCATTGGCGCAGCATCCCATGCGATCGGAACCTCCAAGGCAATGGAGATCGGTGACATCGAAGGAGCCATGGCTTCTCTCGCCATTGTTGTGAACGGCCTGATCACGGTGATCGGAGCAAGCTTCTTTGCAATGCTGTATTAGAAATCTCGCTGCTTTTTGTCATATCATTTTCTTTCAAGAGACCTCTCGCAAAGTTCGAAAGCTTTGCGGGAGCTTTTTTATATTGTGAGAAGAAAGGCAGCAAGGGAAGTCATAAAAGCATAGAAGAAAAAACAAAGAAGAAAAATCATAGAAGAAAAAACATAGAAGAGAAAGCCGGACCAGAGTATTTGCCACCGGATGTTATTACAAGGAAATTTAAACCAGCCCCTTGACAGATACCCCCATAGGGTATATTATCCAATCATAAGATACCCCACAGGGGTATGGAAGGTACGATTTACCCCAATGAACAGGAGAGCACTTCAATGGAAGTAAATAATAATAAGACGGCGACGATCCCTTCCTGCTGCCGCCACACCAATCGACCGGACGAGACCAAGAAGGCACTTCTGACCCGGCTAAAGAAGGCAGAGGGTCAGATCCGCGGAATCGAGAAGATGGTTGAAAATGACCTCTATTGTCCGGATATTCTGATCCAGGTCTCGGCGGTGACCAGCGCCTTAAACAGTTTCAATAAGGTCCTCCTGCAGGAACATATCAAGGGCTGCGTGACCAGAGATATCAAGGAAGGGAGAGAAGAAACCGTTGATGAACTCTGTAAGGTTCTGCAGAAATTGATGAAGTAATTTTCGGAGAAGGAAACTGCAGAAATGGATGAGATATTATTGGAGATGTAAGATTTGATACAGGAGAAATAAATGAAGCAATATATTGTAAGCGGTATGAGCTGCGCCGCCTGCCAGGCTCATGTGGAGAAGGCAGTTCAGAAATTACCGGAT
>JAQXPG010000161.1 GCA_029100405.1 Lachnospiraceae bacterium
AAACTTTTCGCAGCATCCGTTTCCACTTCCATATCTACAGGTTCTGTCTTACCTGTACTCGAATCTTTTGTAACTTCTGCTTCTACTTTTGGATTTTCGTTCGATAGGGCATCTGCTTCCAGATTTACCGCGTTTTTCGCATTTATTTCAGGGTCCACGATGATCTCACTATCATCTTTCACAGCCGGGCCATCCTGTCTCTGTTCTCGCAGGGCAGCCGGATCCGAGTCAGAAATAGTTTCATCCGGATTTTTCTTTCTTCCGCTATCTGTAGGTATCCTGCTTTGCTCCTTGTCTTTGTAATCGACTGTTCGGCCGCCATTCGAAGAAGACAAATTCTGATTTCTCTCTGTAAGGGAAGTTGTTTTTCCTGCTTTCTCTACCGAAGAAGTCGAGCGGTCCATCGTATGGCCTTCTTCTCTTTTCGGACTGTCTTTTGCTTTTATATTACCGGTCAGATTCTGAATGAGATTTTGAAATGTACCGGCAATGTTGTCATTCCCATTCGAAAGTCTTCTTTCTTTCTTTCGGATCCCAGAGGAATTGGCCTTTGCCGGTTCGTTTCCCCGAACATTCAGGGTATCGTTCATTCCATACATTCTTCTTCCTCCTTTCTAATCATCTGCACTCTCCTGTTAACCTGTCGGACGTGACGTCTGGTTCTGAACAAATTCATCGATAAAAGCCTCATTTTCTTTCTGCTCGGCCAGACGATAGGATTGAAATTTCTTTTCCTTCAATTTTTCGAATTTATTGACATCGATTTTCGCGTCGATTACCTTCTTTTTGACCTTCTCTGCTTCCTTTTCGAGCTCTTGCAATTTTTCCTTCTGGACTTCTATTTCCCGGTCCATCCGGTCAATCAGGTCCGCATAGAGGAGAAATTTTTCAATGCTTCCACCGGCATGCTGGAGTTTATCAAAGGAATCCTCAAGATTTCTCTTTTCCTTTCTGAGCGTTTGGATCTTTGTCTTCCTTTCTTCGATTCTCTGTTGCCAGACGGCATATTCTTCCAGAATGGAATCCAGGATCCTTTGTTTATAATCGAGGACAGTCTCCAGACTGTAGTGAAATTTCTTCATGGATGATCCTCTGACAGGAAACTTCTGTTCTTTGCCCGCTGAAGAAGCTTTTATTTTCGTCAGCCTATTTCTCAAAAGTCATCGAAAAGTCAGCCTTCCAGAGCTTTCTTCATGCCTTCCAGAACTTCTTCATAGCTAAAACTTTCATTGACCCCTTGCATCAGGAAGCGATTGATCCGGGGGTAGAGGCGAATTGCCTCATCCAATTCCTTATTGGCACCTTTCTTATAAGCACCAATAGCAATCAGATCTGCATTCTTCTCATAGAGAGCCAGAATATTTCGCATACGACTGGCCAGCTTTCTATGCTCATCCGATACGATCTCTGCCATCAGACGAGAAATAGAAGCGCCAATATCAATGGCAGGATAATGGTTTTGCGCGGCCAGGGCACGGGATAGAACAATATGCCCATCCAAAATGCCTCGGACCGTATCGGCAATCGGTTCATTGGTATCGTCGCCTTCCACCAGGACCGTATAGATCCCTGTGATGGAACCCTTCTTGAATTTTCCGCTTCGCTCCAAGAGCTTAGGAAATTCCGAATAGATCGAAGGGGTATATCCTCTTGCAATCGGCGGCTCTCCAGTCGCGAGTCCGATTTCTCTCTGCGCCATGGCAAATCGGGTCAGGCTGTCCATCATCAGAAGGACATCCATGCCCTGGTCTCTGAAATACTCTGCAATGGTTGTTGCAACCAATGGGCATTTCAGCCGCATCATAGACGGCTGATCCGATGTTGCTACTACAAGAACCGTCCGTTTCATTCCTTCCTCGCCCAGATCCTTCTGAACGAATTCCAGAACCTCACGACCACGCTCGCCAACCAGAGCAATCACATTGATGTCGGTCTTAACATTCTTGGCAATCATGCCCATCAAAGTGGACTTTCCGACACCGGACCCGGCGAAGATACCGATACGCTGTCCCTTGCCGATCGTATTTAAGCCATCGATAGCCCGGACGCCGAGGTCCAGCCGGTCCCGGATGGGCGGTCTGGTCAGGGGATTGGAGTAGCTGCTGCTTACGGTGTAATATTCACATTCCTCCGGGAAAGCCTCTTTCCCGTCGATTGGATGACCGACAGCATTGATGATCCTGCCTCGCAAGAAATCTCCAACCGGGATCCGCAATCTGTGACCAGTATTTCTGACAAAGCTTCCGGCTGTGATCCCGCTGTTACTCTCATAGGTCATAAGCTGGATCTTCTCACTCTTAAAGCCAACAACCTCAGAGGCCACATAGCGGCCGAGTTCCTCGCTGTAGATTTCCATGATGTCGCCGATCGAACATTTGCTGCCTGAAGCTTCCATGGCAAGTCCGACGATGTTTTCAATTTTACCGATGTGACCTATCGTATCCATATTGCGGATCAGGCCAGGTATCTGACTAAACATCGATATCTTCGTCCTCGATCGTAACTTCCTTCAACCTGCTTTTTACATTTTCGACCTGGGTTTTCACGCTCATGTCGATCACTTCTTCCGGAGTCTCCATGATGAGATATCCACGGGATTCCTTGTCCATAACAACAAATTTAATATTTTCGGAAATATTGGAAAGGACCCCGGCGATATCCTCTCCTTCCTTCGCTATCATGTCATAATCTGCTTTATCGATATAGATCTTGATCCAGGCCGTTTTCCTGTGTTTCTCCGCCTCTGCGGCAATCATTCGCAAGATGATCTCCGAACTGGATGCAAGAGAGACCTGAATGACTTTTTCCGCAACTGCAAGGGAGATATCCCTAAGAGTACCGAGATACTTCTTCAAGATGGCATTTTTTGCGTCCTCGAGTTTTTGGATGGCTTTTATATTTTCAACCTCTGTCTCTTGGATGGCCTTTTCAAATTCTTCTCTGCCTTCGACCTGGCCGGCATTTTTTCCTTCTTCAAAGCCTTCCTTATATCCTTCCAGATGAGCCTTTTTTCGGATATCCTCCGCTTCCTTTCTCGCATCTTTCAGGATGATGGCGGCTTGTTCTCTGGCCTCTGCCAAAATCTGTTCACTGACTCTGGCCGCATGGCTTGTCTTATCTTCTTCCTTCGCTTTTTTCTCGACTTTCTTCCGTTCTTCCATTCGGATCGCTTCCGGCTGTATTGCCGTAACCTTCGGCGGATCCTGAAACTTCAAAGTCAGGAAGGGGTGGATGTCTGAAAGGCTCTTCTTATCCGGATTTTCCGTCTCCTTATACGATGATCTCATCTTCACCGCCGCCTCCCTTATTGATTACAAGCTCACCACGATCTTCCAGAGACCGGATCAGGTTGACAATTCTCTGCTGTGCTTCCTCGACATCACGGAGACGAACATTGGTCGTCATCTCCAGATCACTTGTCACGGTTTCAGCCATACGCTTGGACATATTGTGGAGGAAGGTCTGTTTCATATCCTCGCTTGCCGTCTTCAGGGCAAATACAATATCTCGGCTGTCGCAATCGCGGATAAAGCGCTGTACCGAACGGTCGTCCATGGTAAGGATATCTTCGAAAACAAACATCCGGTCGCGGATCTCTCCAGCCAGATCCGGATTGGTTTCGTCCATTCCGTCGAAAATCTTCTTGCTTGTAGTACGGTCCACATGGTTCATGACATCCGCAGCGAAATCAATACCGCCGACATTCATGTTGTCTTCACTGGTAATGATGGTATCAAACTTCCGCTTCATCTCTTCCTCGACGATGGATATTGCCTCGGGAGAAACCCGGTCCATTTCCGCCATAGCCGAGATCGTATCGACTCTCTTACTTTCCGGCAGATTTGCCAGGACTTGAGCCGCAAGTTCCACCTCCAAATAGGAAAGAATCAGAGCGATGACCTGGGGTCTCTCATTCTGCATCAGAGAAATCAGAGATTTCGGATCTCCCTTGCCAAGAAAATTGAAGGGTCTGGACTGCAAAGTCTTTGAAACCTTATCCAAAAGATTTCGGGCAGTTGTTTCGCCGAACGCCTTTTCCAGGACATCCCGAGCATAATCAATACCGCCCTCGCTCATCATCTTATGCGTGACGCAGAGTTTATAGAAATCGCTTAAGGCACCCTCGACCTGGGAATTGGTCCTCTGGCCAAGTCTTGCGACCTCATAGGTCAGCTCTTCTACTTCACTTTGTTTTAAATATTTGTAGATCTGAGAAGCCCTCTCTGTACCCAGAGATACGATAACCAATGCCGCCTTCTGCCGATTGGTCAGCCAGGAAGTCGATGTGCGGTCCGGCTTGGCCAGCTCGCTCAGATCTACTGTGTTATTTTCTGGACTTTCTTCTGCCAACGCTATCATCCTCACTTCTCAGCCAGCCTTCTACCAGCTTGGCTGCAGCCTGTGGATTCGTCTCCACAAAGTTCCCAATACTGTCTTTCAGTTCCTCGCCTCTGGCGACATGAATGTCTGCCTGTTCTTCTTCGTTCAATTTTCTTGCCTGAGCTTCCGCTGCTTCCTTTTCTGCCTTTTCCTTGGCCAGCCGCTCTTCTTCAAGACGAGCAGCTTCCTCTTCTTCCTCTTCCTTCCGTTTGGCCTTTCTCGCCATCAGGATGCGAAGAATAATAAAGATGATCAGAATTCCTGCACCGGCAATAATTGCCATAAGGATCATCTGTCTCGGATTCATCTTGCCATTATTATTGGTATTGGTCGAGCCGGATTGCTTTGCAGCTTCCTTAGTGACTCCCGTTCGAATGACGCTGACCTTCTGATCTGCGTTTGCCCTGCTGATACCTGCTGCATCCGCGATCAACTGACGAAGCTGGTTGTCCGCAATCGACATATCTGCTGTATCAATGACAACAGCCACGGTCAGATCCTGTAAGGTTCCGGGATTCGTTGTGGTCTGTTCCTTCTGAGTGTTATAAAGATATTCTCTGGAAGCATCATTATTGAAATTCGAATCATTCGTTGTATTGCTTCCATTTTGTGTCGTATACTGTGGCGTATCCGCATTCGCATCTGTTCCTGCAACGCCCGCAGCTTTTGTAGCATCATCTCCAGTGTAAGCATTGCTCTCTGTTTCTTTGGAAAGCAATCCCTCCTTATCATCCGGATCCGTCTGTACCGGAACCGAGTAAGTCGTATTTTCCTGCACCCGACTCGAGGTATCCAAAGTTCCCTTAACGGAAACTTCTACATTGCCGGCCTTATAGAGCTTGGCAAGAACACGCTTTACATTTGCAGCAATGTTATTCTCAAGTTTCTGTGTCTGACTGTCTACCGCCTCCGTATTATCGGTACTGCCAGTGGCGGAAGAATCTCCAACCTCTGTCATGGTTGCTGCATCGAAAACCGATACATTGGTGAAATTCATTCCCTTAACTGATCTTGCAACCAGATTTCGGACCGCATTGGCGCTTTTTTCCGACAGTGTTGCACCTCTTTGCATGGTTACGACGACCGATGCAGAAGCTGTTTTCTCTGAATTACTATCATCACTGGAGAGTGCGTAAGTGTCATCGTCATCCTCCGCAATTGTCACCTTGGCATCCCGTACTCCGTCAAAAAGGCGAATGGTCGATCCCAGCCGATCCTGAAGTTCATAGAGTGTATATTGTTTCTTGTCTGATTCCGTTGCCATCAGGTTCGAGTTCTTTACATACATATCATATGTAAAACCGCTCTTTGGATATCCCTGACTGATCAGCTTCGCACGGAGAGAATCTGCCTGATCTTTCGGGACATTGATCGTTCCGGAAGCAGCATCGTATTTGTATTCCACTTTCTCTTCTTCAATCAATGATGTGATCTCTGTAGCTTCATCTGCACTGAGACCGGTAAAGAGTGTGGTGTATTCCGGTTTCTTGGTAGAAAGATGAGCAAAAACCAGAGATCCGATCACAACAAAAGCGATTGCCGCTGCCGCAGCAATCAATATCACTCGCCGGGCTTTTGGAGACAGCCCCTCCCAGGCTTCTTTAACTATTTTCATAATGTCCTCTGATCATCCATTGATAAGTATCAAAAAAGAAGCTGTGAAAAAAGATGGTAATTTGCAAAAAATGCAGTGTAACTTATCAATCACTTTTTTCCAGCAAAAGAAGACCTCCGAAAAGAGGCCTTAAATCTGCATCTGTGTTAATTCCTTATAGGATTCCATTGCTTTATTTCGAAGGGAAATCATGAGATCCAGAGAAATCTGCGCCTTGGATTCGGCGATTGGCAAAGTATGAGGATCATCCAACTGACCGGTAGCCAGAAGATATTGCTGATTCTCTACTTCCGCCTGTGTAGACTTCACCTGATCCGCCGCGTTCCGGAAGACATCGCTAAAAGGCAGTTCACCCGTTCCCTGAATGGAATTTGTACCGGGTGTAGAACTTGAAAGTGACTGAACCCCATTTGATTTCCACAGCTTCATAGGGGTAATAAAAGCCGAATTGATAGACTGAATTGCCATGCTGATAAACTCCTTTTGTTTTATTTCCGACATCCTTGTCGTAAGTTACCGGCCTCCATAGCCGGTAATAAAGTAAAACAAAAAAAGCACCGAGACCCTATCAAGGCGGCCGGTGCTGCAAGGACACAGAAATATCAATGTATCCTGTCTCCATCCTAAAGTAGTGCAGCTGGCTGACCGTCTGGTCCCTATAGCTTTGCGCCACAGACTTCCATCTGCTTTGCCTTTGATATTACTTTTAAGAACCTATTATATTACCATTGTTCATAAGTGGATCTACC
>JAQXPG010000162.1 GCA_029100405.1 Lachnospiraceae bacterium
ATGCGTTTTTCTTGCTGTCGCTCTACCTGTTTTTGATGTTCTGCTGCTTTGATTGTATCTGTTACAATAATATCTGCATCGCCACATTGGATATTAGTTTCTACGATTTTTTCTGATTTCATTAATTCAAGAACGCTAACCCCTAATGCTTCGGCTAAAGGTTCCAATGAATTAATATCAGGAAATCCCAATCCACGTTCCCATCTGCTCACAGCCTTATCAGTTACTTTTATTTTTGTTGCCAGCTCAGCTTGTGTCATATGATTTTCTTTTCGCATCTCAGCAACAAATAACCCAAATCTTGTTGCGTCCATATCATCGCCTCCTAAGCTACAATATAGAACAGCAATCGAGTATTATCAACCGATGCTTCATTTACCTCAGAAAAATACCGACTCTACGCATCGTTTACATCATTTTTTCTTGTAAAAATCGTATGTTCAATCTATTTTTCCGACTCTTCAACTCCCGATTTATCATTTGTCTCTTTCCTTCATGCGGTAACCAATACCGATTTCTGTCAGTATATACTCCGGTTTTGCATGATTATTCTCAATCTTTCTTCTGGTTGATGCCATGACCGAACGTAACACCTGTGTATCCTCACCATAACCATCTCCCCAGATTTTTTGGAGGATTGTATGGTATGTCAGCACTTTACCCGGGTTTCTCATAAAAAGATACAAAAGGTTATATTCCATTGGAGTCAGATGTATCTCCTGTCCGCTTTTATATACCATATGTTTTCCATTATCCAGACAAATTTCTCCATTGGTGTAAACAGCATCGTCAGGCTTTTCTACCTCTTCCTTTTGATTCATCCGATAATAATGTCTTAAGGCAACCCGAATTCTTGCCATCAGCTCTGTAGCTGAAAAAGGCTTGGTCAAATAATCATCTGCCCCATCGTCAAGAGCAGTTACCTTTTCTTTATCCTGGTCCCTTGCTGACACGATAATAATCGGCACACCAGACCATTCCCTGACTTTGTGTAAAACATCCATGCCGTCCATATCCGGAAGCCCCAGATCAAGCAGGATTAAGTCTATGTCTTTTCTTATCATACATTCAATCGCTTCTTTTCCACTAGAGACCGCCGCAACTTCAAATCCGGCATTTTCAAGTGTATATACCATAAAATTCTGAATTTGTATGTCATCTTCTACCACGAGTATTTTTTCCTGAATCATTGGCTTTCTTCCTTTCTTTCTAATGGTAATGTGAAGATAAACTCAGCACCCTTACCATCTTCCCTGTTTCTTCCGGTAATCGTTCCTCCGTGAGCATTCACAACTGTTTCGCAGATTGTAAGTCCAAGTCCAATCCCCTTTCTGACATCGGCAGCTCTTGTCTTTGAGGTATAAAAAATCTGGAACAAATTCCCTTCATCCTCTTTCGCAATCCCTTCTCCTTCGTCCTTGACCGTCACCTGTGCCTTGTCAGGCAAATAGCTTACACAGACTGTAACTGCCTCCTCACAGGTAGTATGCTTTACCGCATTATCCAACAGATTGGTAATTACCTGTTCAATCAGCTTCGCATCCATAGGAACCATTCTAAAATCCTCCGGTATCTCAACCTGTATTTCCCTGTCCGGATAATTTTTTTCTATGTGTGCCACCGCACATGCAATAACTTCTTCCAGTGCCTCCATTTCTTTATGTACTAATATCTTTCCATCCTGCAATCTTGTCAAACTTAATATATTTTCCACTAATGATTTCAACCAGTCCGCATCCTGATAGATACCTTTTAGAAGTTTTTGGAGATTATCATCCTTTTCGGTCATATCCATTAACATTTCCGCAGACCCCATAATTCCGGAAAGAGGTGTGCGCAAATCATGAGAAATTGCTCTGAGAAGATTTGCTCTCTCCCTTTCTCGTTCCATCCGTTGTCTGTCTCTTACTCTTTCAATGGTAATCTCAATACGTTCCAATGCAAGAGAAATATTTTCGATCATGGAATGAATCAATTTCTTATTCGAGGAAAGTTCTTCTTCTGATACTTTTCTGTCAATCATGATGACTGCCAAAAGTCTGTTCTGTCCGTTGACCGGAAATGTCCAGTTTTCCTCATTCTCGAGATATTCTGTTCGTAGATTTGTAAATTTTCTACGAATTTCATCAACGTCTGTAACACTTCTATGGAGCTGCTCTTTTTCAAGCTGCTGAATATAAATTGGTTCTGCCTGCTCTCCTACATAGATACATCCTACATTTACCTGTAACAATCTACTCATACTCTCCGCCGCTATTTTTATTACAGCTTCGATATCTGCTGCATCAGAAAGTTTGCTGGAAAGCATATAGAGTGTCTGACTCTCCATACCTTTTCTGGTAGCTTCCATAGTCATCAACTTTTCCTTTGTTGTAAGTGCACTGGTAATCAGTGCTGTAATCAACATGATACAAAAGGTTATCATGTAGCTCGGATCATTGACAGCCAGAGTATGATAAGGTGCCGTAAAAAAATAATTAAAACATAAAAGACTCACGACTGAGGACAGAATCCCATAAAAATATCCTTTTGTAAAACGTGCCACTAAAAGTACCGCAAAGATATAGATTACGACAATGTTTGTTTCAGGAAATCCTACTTTCACAAAGAATATTCCAAGCAGCGTTGCACCACAAACAACTGCCAATAATTTTGCTATGTCAATAATCCACAGTACATATTTCTTATGATTATCCAAAAAAACACCTCGTTTCATTTGCAATAAACTTTTTATAGTATACCATATTTTCTCTCTGTTTTACATCGAAACAAAAATTCTATTTGAATACCCATAATCAACAGGTGACGATTTAAGAGAAGTGTGGAGCAGAAATATTCAGGATATAGACTATCTGCCTATGACTGATAGGAAATGATTTCTGCAGGTACTTCTTGATTTTATCCATAACAGTCTTTCCCATATTTCTATGGTTAAATCT
>JAQXPG010000163.1 GCA_029100405.1 Lachnospiraceae bacterium
CGAACACCGTAAAGTGAGTACCAATGAATTAATCCAATGATTAAGGAGGGAAGTAACGTGCCACGTAAAGGACATACTCAGAAAAGAGACGTACTGGCAGATCCCATCTACAACAGCAAGGTTGTAACCAAGCTGATCAACAGCATTATGCTGGATGGTAAGAAGGGTGTTGCACAGAAGATCGTCTATGGCGCTTTCGCCAAAGTAGAAGAAAAGACACAGAAGCCGGCTCTCGAGGTATTCGAGGAAGCAATGAACAATGTTATGCCGGTACTTGAAGTTAAAGCCAGAAGAATCGGTGGAGCTACCTATCAGGTACCTATCGAAGTTCGCCCGGATCGTCGTCAGGCCCTGGGTCTTCGCTGGCTGACCATGTTCTCCCGCAAGAGATCTGAGAAGACCATGGCTGACCGCCTGGCTAATGAGATCATGGATGCCGCTAACAATACCGGCGCATCTGTAAAGCGTAAGGAAGAAATGCACAGAATGGCTGATGCCAATAAGGCATTTGCTCACTATCGTTTCTAATCGTTTAGTAATATTTAGGAGAATAAAATGGGTGAAAGAGAATTCCCCCTCGAGCGTACCAGAAACATCGGTATTATGGCCCACATCGATGCAGGTAAGACCACTCTGACAGAGCGTATCCTGTACTACACCGGTGTAAACTATAAGATCGGTGAGACCTACGAGGGAACTGCTACCATGGACTATATGGAGCAGGAGCAGGAGCGTGGTATCACCATCACCTCTGCTGCTACCACATGTCACTGGACAGAACAGGAACAGAATAAGCCGAAGAAGGGTGCCAAGCCCAACCGTATCAACATCATCGATACTCCAGGCCACGTAGACTTCACTGTAGAAGTTGAGCGTTCCCTTCGTGTACTGGATGGTGCAGTCGGCGTATTTGATGCTAAGGGTGGCGTTGAGCCCCAGTCCGAGAACGTATGGCGTCAGGCAGATACATATAATGTACCTCGTATGGCATTCGTTAATAAGATGGATATCCTTGGCGCAAACTTCGAGAACACTGTTCACGAAATCGTAACCAAGCTGGGCAAGAACCCGGTCTGCGTTGAGTACCCGATCGGTAAGGAAGACTATTTCGAAGGTGTCATCGACCTCTTCGAAATGAAGGAATACATCTATAATGATAAGGCTGGAACAGATATCACCATTCAGGATATCCGTGATGATCTGAAGGAAACCGCAGAGAAGTGGCATACCGATATGGTAGAGAAGATCTGCGATCTGGATGATGACCTTATGATGAAGTATCTGGACGGTGAAGAGCCTACCATTGATGAGATGAAGAAGGCACTTCGTGCCGGCACCATTGCCAACAAGGCAGTTCCGGTATTCTGCGGTTCCGCACACCAGAACAAGGGTATCCAGAAGCTTCTGGACGGCGTTATCGAATATATGCCTGCTCCTACCGATATCCCTGCAATCAAGGGTACCGATCTGGACGGCAACGAAGTAGACCGCCATTCATCTGATGACGAGCCTTTCTCTGCACTGGCATTCAAGATCATTTCCGATCCTTTCGTAGGACGTCTTGCATTCGTTCGTGTATACAGCGGTCACTGCAAGGCAGGTTCCTATGTACTGAATGCAACAAAGGATAAGAAGGAACGTGTAGGCCGTCTTCTTCTGATGCACGCTAACAAGCGTCAGGAACTGGACGAGATCTATGCCGGCGATATCGCAGCCGTTGTAGGATTCAAGAACACTTCTACCGGTGATACCATCTGTGATGAGAATCATCCTGTAATCCTTGAGTCCATGGAATTCCCTGAGCCGGTTATCCAGCTGGCCATCGAGCCGAAGACCAAGGCAGACCAGCAGAAGATGGGCGAAGCTCTTGTAAAGCTTGCTGAAGAGGATCCTACCTTCCGTCAGCATACCGATTCCGAGACCGGTCAGACCATCATCGCAGGTATGGGCGAGCTCCATCTGGAGATCATCGTAGACCGTCTGAAGAGAGAGTTCAATGTAGAGGCTAACGTTGGTGCACCTCAGGTTGCATACAAGGAGACCTTTACCAAGGCTGTTGATCAGGAATACAAGTATGCTAAGCAGTCCGGTGGTCGTGGACAGTACGGACATTGTAAGGTTCGCTTCACACCGATGGATGCAAACGCAGAGGAGACTTACAAGTTTATTAACTCTGTTACCGGCGGTGCAATTCCGAAGGAATATATCCCGGCTATCGATGAAGGTATCCAGGAAGCAGCTCAGTCCGGTATCCTTGCAGGCTATCCTGTAGTAGGTATCCAGGCAGATCTGTATGATGGTTCTTATCACGAAGTCGATTCCTCTGAAATGGCTTTCCATATCGCAGGTTCCCTCTGCTTCAAGGAAGCTATGGCAAAGGCAGCACCTGTCCTTCTTGAGCCGATCATGAAGGTTGAGGTTACCATGCCTGAGGAATACATGGGTGATGTAATCGGAGATCTGAACTCCCGTCGTGGACAGATTGAGGGCATGGATGATGTCGGAAA
Organism: Lachnospiraceae bacterium; assembly: GCA_029100405.1. GTDB lineage: Bacteria > Bacillota > Clostridia > Lachnospirales > Lachnospiraceae > Lachnocurva. Next base: position 2,508 of record JAQXPG010000163.1, read on the forward strand.
CGGCAAGATCGTCAAGGCTCTGGTTCCTCTGTCCGAGATGTTCGGTTATTCTACAGCGCTTCGTTCCGAGACTCAGGGACGTGGTAACTACTCCATGTTCTTCGAGAAATATGAACCGGCTCCGAAGAATGTACAGCAGAAGGTTATCGAAGACCTGAAGAAATAATTAAATTCTCTGTTTCGGGTCCATATTTGACCTGAAACAGAGAAAACAGTTGAAAAACATTGGATTCTTGCATATAATCAATCTATCTGAGAGTTTTTCAAAGAAACAAAAAATGTCCTTTTGGACAAATGATTTAAGGAGGAAGTTTCAAATGGCAAAGGCTAAATTTGACAGAACAAAACCCCATGTCAACATCGGTACCATCGGTCACGTAGACCATGGTAAAACAACTCTGACCGCAGCTATCACCAAGGTTCTTTCCGAGCGTGTAGAAGGAAACAAGGCTGAGGCATTCGATCAGATCGATAAGGCACCGGAAGAGCGTGAGAGAGGTATTACCATTTCTACCGCACACGTTGAGTATCAGACCGAGAAGCGTCACTATGCTCACGTTGACTGCCCGGGCCATGCTGACTACGTTAAGAACATGATCACCGGTGCAGCTCAGATGGATGGTTCCATCCTTGTAGTTGCAGCTACCGATGGCGTTATGGCACAGACCAAGGAGCACATCCTTCTGGCTCGTCAGGTAGGTGTTCCTTACATCGTTGTATTCCTGAACAAGTGCGATATGATCGATGATCCTGAGCTTCTTGAGCTGGTTGAGATGGAAGTTACTGAGCAGCTCGAAGAGTATGGCTTTGAAGGCTGCCCGATCATCAAGGGATCTGCTTACCAGGCTCTTCAGGACGATACCGCTCCTGCAAAGCTGGCTAACGGCGATCCTCTGGATCCTGAGCACCCTGACAAGAACTGGGGCGACTGCATCATGGAACTCATGGATACTGTTGATACTTACATTCCTGAGCCTCAGCGTGATAACGACAAGCCTTTCCTTATGCCTGTCGAGGACGTATTCACCATTTCCGGTCGTGGTACCGTTGCTACCGGCCGTGTAGAGCGTGGTACAATCAAGCTGAATGATCCGGTTGAGATCCTTGGTATCCGTGAGGACAAGGAAGAGTCCGTTGCTACCGGTCTTGAGATGTTCCGTAAGTCTCTTGACTTCGCAGAGGCTGGTGATAACGTTGGTATGCTGCTTCGTGGTATTGACCGTGACCAGATCGAAAGAGGTCAGGTTGTAGCAAAGCCCGGCACCGTTACCTGCCACAAGAAGTTCAAGGCTCAGGTTTACGTACTGACCAAGGACGAGGGTGGTCGTCATACTCCTTTCTTCAATAACTATCGTCCTCAGTTCTACTTCAGAACTACTGACGTTACCGGTCTTATCACTCTTCCTGAGGGAACTGAGATGTGCATGCCTGGTGATAACGTAGAGATGACTGTAGAGCTCATCCATCCGGTAGCTATGGAGCAGGGTCTTACCTTCGCTATCCGTGAAGGTGGCCGTACCGTTGGTTCCGGACGTGTATCCGAGGTCATTGAGTAATCTCTCTTGATTATTCCATAAGTAAATGAAAAGCCTTCCGGGGATATCCCGGGAGGCTTTTTTAATTATAAAAGAGACTTATAAGGTAGTTGAATAAGGTAGTTGAAACACATATTTTATTAAGATGCAGATCGCATATTTTGTGGAGGGTAAGTATGATTCGGAATTATAAATTAAAAATCGCATATGATGGGACCCGCTACTTTGGCTGGGAACATCAGCCGGGGAAGGAAACCATTCAGGGAAAACTGGAAACGGTCCTGGCACGGATGTGCGGACTGGATCTGAAAGATACTGATTTTATGCAAAATGACTGCAAAATCCAACTGATCGGTGCAGGTCGAACAGATGCGGGAGTGCATGCCAGGGCTATGATTGCGAATGTCTTTTTGGACACTACTCTTACCCCGGAACAGATCCGCGATTATATGAACCGCTATCTCCCGGATGACATTGCGGTGCGGGAGGTCAGCCTGGCTTCGGATCGTTTCCATGCCCGTTATAAAGCACAAGGTAAGACCTACCAATACACCCTCTATGACGGTCCCGTTCGTCCGGTTTTTAATCGGAAGTATTATACCTACCTGGATCAGCCGGTGGATACCGAAAAGATTGCAGAAGCAGCAGAGCATCTCATCGGAGAACATGATTTCAAGAGTTTCTGCGGTAACAGCCACATGAAGAAATCGACAGTAAGAAATGTAGACCGCCTCGATGTCCGCCGGGCAAAGGGATATATCTATATCACAGTACATGGGACAGGCTTTCTCCAGAATATGGTTCGAATCCTGGTAGGGACCCTTCTGGAAGTCGGATACCAAAGAATGTCTCCGGATGATATGACAAGCATTCTGGAGGCCAAGGATCGGAAGAAAGCAGGGCCGACGGCTCCGGCCAAGGGACTTTGCCTGATTTCTGTGGATTATGACTGACTTAGCAAAATGACTAAAAATAGACACTGCATTTTGTGAATGATTTTGACCGAAAATGATTGATTATGAATGAATTACCTCATATAATGCTAGTGTAAAGAATGATTCTGGTTGGAAATGAAAGAATCTGATTGAAAGATAGGCGGGGTAGTTAGATGCTAACTGAGGAAAGACTTGGAAGAATCCTGGACCTGCTGGAAACCAACGGAAGTGTGACAGTCTCTGAACTCATGAAAAAATTAGACAGTTCAGAGTCGACCATCCGAAGAGATCTGACCTATTTGGATCAGGAAGGAAAACTGCAAAAAGTTCGAGGCGGTGCTATCACCGCCGGGAATCCGACGATTTTCACTTCCAGGGATGATGAGGTCCATCTTAGAAAAGCCAGAAATGTGGCAGAGAAAAACGAGGTCGCAAAATACGCGGCTTCTCTGATTCAGCCTGGGGATTTTATCTATTTGGATGCCGGCACTACAACGGAATGTATGATCGACTATATTACCGAAAGAGATTCTACTTTTGTAACAAATGCAATCACTCATGCCAAGAAACTGGCAGGCTTAGGTTTTACGGTCTACATTCTGGGAGGCGAATTCAAGAATGCGACCGAAGCCATCGTTGGCGAGGATGCCATCTATTCGCTTCGGAAATACAATTTCAGTAAGGGCTTCTTCGGAACCAATGGAATCACCAAAAAAGAAGGTCTGACGACGCCGGAACTGAAAGAAGCTATGGTAAAGGAAATTGCCATGAGCCATTCGAGAGAGGCCTATGTACTAGCTGATTACAGCAAGTTCGGTTTGGTCTCTTCCGTGCGGTTTGCGGATTTTCATGCAGTAACAATATTGACGGATCGAGTTGACAGGCCCGGATTTCAGGGCTGCCAGAACATTGTGGAGGTGAGCAGATCATGATTTATACAGTCACTTTTAACCCATCCCTGGATTACATCGTTGATGTAGACGACTTCCGCCTGGACTATATTAACCGAACCAAGGACGAGAAGATCCTGGCCGGCGGAAAGGGCATTAATGTCTCGATCGTTCTGAAGAACCTGGGGGAAGAAAGCACGGCCCTGGGCTTTACGGCAGGCTTTACCGGGGAAGAGATCAAGAGACTTTTGAACGTCCGTGGTGTGAAGACAGACTTCATTGAGGTCGAAGAGGGCCAGTCCAGAATCAATGTCAAGGTTCGCTCGAATAAGGAGACCGCCATCAACGGTCAGGGACCGAAAATCAAAGATCAGGATATCAAAGCTCTCTATCAGAAACTGGATCAACTGCAGGATGGTGATACCCTGGTTCTGGCAGGAGCGATTCCTTCTGTAATGCCGGAGACCATGTACATGGATATTCTCGAGCAC
>JAQXPG010000164.1 GCA_029100405.1 Lachnospiraceae bacterium
AGACAGTCTGGAGATGCCGTATCTGTGGCTATATCTATGACGGTGAGGAACTGCCGCCTGATTTCGTATGCCCGATCTGCAAGCATGGCGCATCTGATTTTGAAAAAGTCGAAGTTGAAGCGTGACATTAACCTTTCTACCACCGAACGCAAAAAACTCCCCTCTCTGCGAGGGGAGCTTCTCTTTCTCTTTCTAGTTCTCAGATCCGCACGATCTTAGTGGCTATTTTTTCGGTGAAGGTGCTGTTTAGCGTAATGAACTACAGACACTCTCAGGTGGTTCGGTATTATTGATCTTCTATATCAGGATTTACAATCCAATGACCTTTCTGCTGTGAACCTTCCCTGCTTAAAATACCTTTATCCTTAAGTCTATTTACGTAATATTTGATCTGATCGACTTTACAGTCCAGATTTTCGGCAATCTTACTCTGAGAAACTGATGGATTGATTCTCATCTGATCAAAGATGCATGTTTCAATAGCTGATAGTTCCACATCACCTTGGGTAGTATCTTGGGGAGCTTGGGTAGTACCTTGGGGAGTATCATTGTTGGCTTGGGTATTACCTTGTCCACCATCTTGTCTACCACCTTGGGTAGTTTCCCTATCCATCTCGGCATTCAGCCGGCACCCATATATTTATCCTGCGTGATGTTTACCACCTGTGCACAAGGCTATGATCACGATGATCGCCACTACAGCTCCTACGGCACCCAGCAGATATACTGCAAGTCCGATCACGCATATAGCCATTACAATCCCGAATAAGAACGGTATCAGATGAAATGTCGCCGATATCATCCACACAAAAAGCTTTACGATCCCTACCAGGAACGCAATTATCAATAGAATACAAAACAAAGTGATCATCCTGCCACCTCCACTTCACTTTTCATCAGAATCATCATGTCTGTCCCTTGTCGGCTCTTCCTTCAGGCTCCTCCTTCAGAAGTATATATCGGATAACTCTGAAATAATATTACCCAGAGAACATGATTTGGATTTGTCACTGCAACAATCAGTCAAGCAATGAGCTTGACGGAAAGAAAAGGAGCATGTATCATGAGAAATATATTTGGAAACGTTGAGATGCATCCCTTGGCAGACCACTCAACAGAAATGGAGTATAATAATGAGGAGCAAAGAAGAAACATCTAAAGCAGGAAAGACGCTCATTGGCCTGATCATAGCTATGGCGATATTATTCTTTGCATTTGCAGTGTTCAATATGAGCAAAACCAGCAGCATAAGCAATAAGAACGAAATCACAAGCGTCACTCTGAGAAATGACCTGGTGCAGATAGATGAGATCACACCATATGAATCTGATTACTCCGGAATGGCTACGATCACCAACAGTCGTGAACTCTTGGGACACAAGATTCCACTGACCACTCATGAGATTGATGTGATCTATGAAGGCCGTATAAAAGTAAACTACGACCTCTCAGAGCTTGCAGAAAGTGCAACAGCAAATTTCTAGCTATAATAAGGCCCTCCATGAAATGATTGTATCATGAAAGACCTTGTAAAGATACTTTTACAGATATTTTTTCAGACTCTCAGATCCGAATTGTGTCCGGATCAGGCGCACATTGTGAAATGCACATATATCAGATAGTTGCGGCTCTATTCACCGGACGTCTCGTTATCATCTTCCCAGAATAACTCATCCAGTGTTCTGTCCAGCGCTTTGCAGATACTTATGCACAGCTTGATTGTCGGATTGTAATCTCCCTTTTCTATTGCATTTATGGTCTGTCGCGATACTCCTACCTTGTCTGCAAGCTGCTGCTGGGAATAATCCTTTAGTGCCCGGGCTGACTTCATCTTGAGATTCTTCATTCAGCGTCCTCCCTGCTGCTTCTGAGACCGGCTATAATAGCCACAATACCGGAAAGTACCAGGAAAATTCCAGACGGAATTCCCATATATTCAAAACCAATCTTTCCATCCGTCAGACCATTTTTTAAAAAATAAGATATGGCGCCAATCTCCAGTACGGCTCCAAGACCGATCATAAGAACAGAATCAATTTTCCACCGGTTATCGATGCCAAAATATGCACCTCTGAGAATGCTATAAACCACAAATACGGAGAGGGCTGTAAACATTATACATATCATAATAAAATCCCCACATAATGGCAGATTACCTGAACTATCAAGTACTCCAAATCCGATCAGATTTCCAAAAACAGCTGTATAAAAGCCATACTTATAACCTTTGGCAATTATTTCAGTCTGCCTTTCATCGTACTCAATTTCCGGACGTATGTTTTTTGTCAGTATTCGCACCAGTATAACCAGTGCTAAAAAAACAATGAGTTCTATAACCTTACCTAACATTTTAGTTTCCTCCTGCTGTCTTATTGTTGTCTGGTAATTACTTTATGTCAGATATATCTTACAAACATATAATATAACCGCGGCGCTAAAATGTCAAGTATAAATTACATATTTTCTTTTTTTTGACGGCGCTCTGTAGAAGACTGGTCGATATAGCCGTTGCCCATGTTCAGGATCTCCATCAGTCTCATATCCTTATGAAATTTTCTAAAAATCGTTATAATAATGTGGGACATTTTCACAATGTCGTCAGTCTAATAAGTGTAAGACAAAAACACCGGGTGTTTGAAAGAGAAACATGATGAACCAGAAATTATTTATGAAAGCGAGAAGCCATGACCCTGATGCCTTTACTGAATTAGTGGAGTCAGAGCTCAAAGGTATGTACCGGACTGCGTATGCGATTCTTCTAAATGATGCAGATGCCGCGGATGCGATCCAGGACACAATCCTTACTCTCTGGGAAAAGATCAGTGACCTGAAAAAAGCAGAGTATTTCCGAACATGGTCCACGAGAATTCTGATGAATAAGTGCTTTGATATACGCAGGAGACGGAGTACTGAAATAACTACTGAGGAAATGCAGGAAACGCCGTACGAAGACACAAGCGATCTTGAATGGAGGGATGCTCTGTCGTTTCTTGATGACAAGTACCGCGTACCGATAGAACTCTTTTATGGGCAGGGATACAGGACATCAGAAATAGCAGAAATGCTTGATATTCCGGAGAGCACGGTAAGGACAAGGCTCATGAGAGGCCGTGAAAAATTGAAACAATACTACAATGATAAGGAGTGACGATAATGGAAGATAAAGACATCAAATGCTTTGAAAAAGATATCGAAATCCCTGAGATTGTACGGTCAAAGGCCGACAATGCTTTCTCGCAGATCAGAAAGGAATACGATATGAAAAATAACAACAGAAGATATTTACATTTCTTCAAATCACAGGCAGCTGCAGCAGCATTTGCCATTGTCATAGCAGGAGCCGGTGTTACAGCCGTTGCGGCCGGAGTAAATCTGTGGAGTGATGGCATACTTCAGAACCTTAAAGCA
>JAQXPG010000165.1 GCA_029100405.1 Lachnospiraceae bacterium
TTTCTACAAAAAAGATAGGAAAGTCTTGGTTATTATTTTTGTCATCCTTGCTTGACTTGTCTATTTGTACGTGGCAAAATGAAACCATAGAGTTAACTTGTTCAAACAAGTAAGAACGGTGTCGAGAAAATACTATAACTATACCAAGATAGAATGATTCGAAGAAACGGGTTTCCAAATACTCATTCCAGAATCTCCTATCCATAGAAGTAAATAGCCAAGAAAGCACCCCCAGGGAAGTAGATCTCAAAGAAACCAGAAACCATAGCAATCACAAACTCCAGGGAAGCAAACATCCACGAAAGCAGAAGCCAAGGCAACTACAAACTCAGGGAAGCAGGCCTCCAAGAAACCAGAAGCCAGAAACCAAGGAACATATTAACCAAGCGTCAAAGGGAACGGAATAATCAGTATTTGAAAGGAGAGTATGATGGGGAAGTACACAAAAGATGCAGAAGAGCTTTTGAAGCTCATCGGCGGGCAAAAGAACATTGGTGCAGTTTCGCACTGCATGACTAGAATGCGTTTTGTTCTGAATGATCCAAAGAAGGCTGACATTAAGGCGATCGAGAAGATGGAGGTCGTAAAGGGAACCTTTACCCAGGCCGGTCAGTTCCAGGTGATCATCGGAAACACCGTCGCAGATTTCTATAATGACTTCATTGCTGTGGCCCATGTCGAGGGAGTTTCCAAGGATCAGGTCAAGAGCGCGGCTAAGCAGAACCAGAATATCCTGCAGAGAATGATGACCGCTCTGGCAGAGATCTTCGCACCGCTGATTCCTGCCATTATTGTCGGAGGTTTGATCTTAGGCTTCCGGAATGTCATTGATTCTATGCAGATCTTCAATGGAGCAACACTTGTCAGTCAGAGTGTCTTCTGGGCCGGAGCGGATAAGTTTCTATGGCTGATCGGCGAAGCGATCTTCCATACCGGAATTCCGGTTGGTATCTGCTGGTCGGTTCAGAAGAAGATGGGCGGAACGCCAATGCTTGGTATTGTTCTCGGCCTTACTTTGATTTCCGGCCAGCTGGTTAATGCCTATAGCGTTGCCGGAATGGCTGCCGCAGACTGGGCACCTGATCATGTCTGGGATTTCGGCTTTACTCAGGTCCGTATGATCGGTTATCAGGCTCAGGTTCTCCCGGCAATCATGGCGGCCTTCTGCCTGGCCTATCTGGAGCGGCTTTTCCGTAAGATCACGCCGGCTGTCGTTTCCATGATCGTCGTTCCCTTCTGTTCCCTGACTTTATCTGTTATGGCAGCCCACTTTATTCTCGGCCCGATCGGCTGGAAAATCGGAAATGTTATCGCAGCTGTTGTTCAGGCCGGTATTTCCGGTCCTGTCAGAGTCCTGTTCGGCGCCATTTTCGGCTTCATCTATGCACCGCTCGTTATTACAGGTCTCCATCATATGTCCAATGCCGTTGACCTGCAGCTCATTGCAGCCAATGAGGGAACCGCACATCCCGGCACCATGCTCTGGCCGATGATTGCCCTTTCCAATATTGCCCAGGGCTCCGCGGTTCTCGGTATGGCACTTCTTCAGAAGAAAGACGCCAAGGCGCAGGAGATCAACATTCCGTCTCTGATCTCCTGTTACCTCGGTGTAACCGAACCCGCCATGTTCGGTGTTAACTTAAAGTACGGTTTTCCTTTCATCTGCGGTATGATCGGCTCTTCCCTTTCCGCCATTGTCTGTACGGCAACATCGGTATCCGCAACGGCCATCGGAGTCGGAGGTCTGCCCGGCATTCTGTCCATCGTCCCGCGATTTATCGGCCAGTTTGCCATCTGCATGGCCATCGCCTTCTTCGTTCCCATCCTTCTGACCTACATCGTCGGTAAGAAAAAGGGCATCGATAAGGAAGCCGAGAAAGCAGGTCTTGCTTTTTCCATGGAGCAGGCAAATGTAGACCAGCCCCAGGCATCCCTTTCGAATGCTTCCTATGCAGATGCAGAAGACCAGAAGAAGGTATCTTCTAACGGTACGGCTCAGGCATCCATGAAGGAAGCCGTTGATTTAAAGGCTCCGGTAGACGGTAAGGTCATTTCACTGAAAGAGATCAATGACGGTGTCTTCTCCAGTGGCGCAATGGGCGATGGCATCGGGATCATCCCGGAGAGTGAAACGGTCGTTTCGCCGGCACCGGCAAAGGTTACCGCATTGATCGACGATTCCAAACATGCCGTCGGACTGACACTTTCGAATGGCATGGAAATTTTGATCCACGTCGGGATTGATACCGTAGCCATGCAGGGAGAAGGATTCAACTACCTGGTTCATGACGGCGATCTTGTGGATACCGGAACGCCTCTTATGACCTTCCGGAAGGATACCATTCAAAAGGCAGGCCATCCGGATACCCTTGTTATGCTGGTGACTGAGCCGAATGGAATTACAAATATCAAGATGCATAGCGGCATTTCTGCCAAGGCCGGCCAGACAACGGTTACGGATTGGTAAGGAAGAAATGATCACGGACCTCGGAGGTGATGAGATGAATTTTCATGATAAAACAGTCTACCAGATCTATCCCAAGAGTTTTTGCGACAGCAACGGAGACGGAATCGGGGATCTGAAGGGAATTACATCGAAGCTTGATTATTTAAAACAACTGGGTGTGGATTATATCTGGTGTACACCTTTTTTCAAGTCGCCTCAGAGAGACAATGGTTATGATGTCGCAGATTATTACTCCATTGATCCAACCTTTGGCAGCATGGAAGATGTCGAGGAACTGATCTATGAAGCAGACTGGCGTGGCATGGGTATCATGCTGGATATGGTTTTCAATCATACATCAACAGCTCATACATGGTTCGAGAAGGCCTTGTCCGGTGACAGGAAATATATGGATTATTACATTTTCCGGGATGGAGATCCAAAAACACCGCCGACCAACTGGGAATCCAAGTTTGGGGGCAATGCCTGGGCCTATGTCCCACATTTGAAAAAATGGTATCTCCATTTATTTGACAAAAGCCAGGCAGATCTGAACTGGGAGAATCCGGCGGTTCGTGAGGAATTGAAGACTGTCATCCGTTTCTGGAAAAAGAAGGGAGTCAAGGGCTTTCGCTTTGACGTCGTCAATCTGATCTCCAAACCGGAAATTTATCTGAATGATGAGGAAGGCGACGGCAGAAGATTCTATACCGATGGCCGTCATGTTCATGAATTCCTGCATGAACTGGTCAGAGATACCGGGATCTCTGATATGATCACCGTCGGAGAGATGTCTTCGACGACACTGGATCACTGTATCCGTTATTCCAATCCAAACCGTCAGGAACTGTCCATGGTCTTTAATTTTCATCATTTGAAGGTCGATTATAAGGACGGCAATAAGTGGGAACTCATGAAGCCGGATCTCCATCATCTGAAGGAACTCTTTCAGACCTGGCAGGAAGGTATGCAAAAAGGAAATGGCTGGAATGCTGTCTTTTGGGAAAATCACGACCAACCCCGAAGTGTGTCACGATTTGGCGATGAAGGTCGCTATTGGAAGGAATCTGCAAAAATGCTTGCTGCGGCGATTCATCTGATGAGGGGAACGCCCTACATTTATCAGGGCGAGGAACTCGGCATGATCAATGCGCATTTTCATCAGATCTCGGACTATCGGGATGTCGAATCGACCAATTACTACCGGATCCTTCTGGAACAGGGAAAGTCAGAGGAAGAGGCCATCCATATCTTAGAGGAGCGCTCCAGGGATAATGGCCGGACACCCATGCAATGGACGGATGGGGCGAATGCCGGCTTTATGCCGGAGGGCATAAGCCAGTCGCCATGGATTGGGATCCCGACAGTAAAGCCGGAGGCAAATGCCAGGGCGGAAGTCGGGGATCCGGACTCCATTTTCAGCTTTTACCGATATCTGATCCTGCTTCGTAAGGCTTGTCCGTTGATCTCGGAAGGCAGGATCCGCTTTTTTGATCCGGATGACGATCAGGTTCTGGTTTATGAGCGGTACTTTGCAGAAGAACTGCCCGACGGAGGAACGAATCAGGAGAGACAAACCTCCGCATGGTCTGACAGGCAGGCGAAAAAGGATCGTGCTTCCGTTGTATGGTCCGAAAGGGAGGAAAGAAATGCAGGCAGAAACTTCCTTCTCGTATTCTGCAATCTGACAGGTGAAGAAGTCCATGCAGCCATTCCGTCCGACCGGGCAGAGGCTCTATCCAAGGCCATTCCAGAAGGACAAGCACAGATTCTGGTCAATAACTACGGATGTTCCGATTTTTCAGCTGTAACAGGACAGGAGATTGTGCTTCGACCTTATGAGGTTTACGGGATCCGGGTTGACCGGAAGCTGTGACAGGACAGGAGATCATGCTTCGGCCTTACGAGGTTTATGGGATTCGGGTTGACCGGATATAGAAATAAGCTATACTGAAAGTGAGTTTGAAAGATCATCCTCTTACGAAAGAGGAATGATATTCTTGAAGAATTCAAGAGATTTACGACTTTCCGGAGGCATGTATGACACTGACACAACTTCGATATGTAATTACTGTAGCTGACACAGGTTCCATGAATGCGGCGGCAAAGACACTCTTCGTGTCTCAGCCGTCGCTTTCGTCTGCTATTCGGGAACTGGAGGAAGAATTGGAGCTTACGATCTTCTTTCGGACCAACCGGGGAATTGTGCTGACGCCCCAGGGACAGGAGTTCATCGGCTATGCCCGCCAGGTTGTGGAACAGTACGAATTGATCGAGTCCCGATATATCTCCAAGAATCAAGTCAAGGCAAGATTCTCCGTCTCCATGCAGCACTATTCCTTTGCCGTCAGGGCCTTCGTAGATACTGTGAAAGAATTCGGACTGGATGAATATGAGTTTGCGGTAAATGAAGACCGAACCAGCGAAGTAATCAACGATGTAGCAGAATTTCGAAGCGAAATCGGAGTCCTCTATCTCAGCAGCTTTAATGAAAAGATCCTGCAGAGAATTTTCAAGGAGCAGGGTCTGGAGTTCCATCCCCTCTTTGACTGTCATATTTTCGCATATATGTGGAAGGGACATCCCCTGGCCAAAAAGTCAAAAGTTACCCTGGAGGAACTGGATCCCTATCCCATGTTGTCCTTCAATCAGGGAGCATATAACTCCTTCTACTTCTCAGAAGAAGTCTTAAGCACATACAATTACAAGAGGATCATCAAGGGTAACGATCGGGCTACATTTCTGAATCTGATGGTCGGATTGAATGGATATACACTCTGTTCCGGCATTATCAGCGAGGATCTGAATGGTGAGGAATACTGCGCGGTTCCCCTGGATTCCGATGAGGTCATGCACATTGGCTATCTGACCAAGAAGCAGGCGAAACTTTCTGAAATTGCTCTGCATTATATCGACCATCTGGCCAGATTCAAGGATCAGGTGATTGGGTGAATGAGAAGAAAAAAGGCATCTTTTGCCATTTCCTATCATGAATGTGCTTATACCATGGCTTTCTCATGGGCAGCTATAGCATTGAAAAGGTATTTATAGAACTCTGTCAGTATAGAATTCGATATATGAGATCTTTTCAAAATCATGCGTGTTTTATACGGGAAAATGGCTTTTTTCAGCCATAATATTCAATATAGAAAATCTTTTTATTTTCATGCTATGAAAATGCCTAAAAAACACGCATGATTCTAAAATAAATTCATATATTGAATATTTGACCCTAAATCAGGTCAGGTGATCATAAGAAATACGCATCATATTCAAAAGATTTCATATATTGAATTTCCTATCCGAA
>JAQXPG010000166.1 GCA_029100405.1 Lachnospiraceae bacterium
CCATAACGTCATGTTCTGTTCCGGGCAAATCGGTCGGGATCAGATTGGACGCCATGACCTTTCCGTCTACTGTCATTTCTTTTACGCCTTTTTCCTTGTGGGCACTGTTGTCGATATGGATATGGTATACATTTCCACGATACTTTCGAATGATATCAAAGCCATCGACAGAGGACGGAATGCAGGGGTTGATCCGGAGACCGTCCAGGGTTGGCTGGATGCCCAGAATATACTGACTGATGGCAGTAAAAGTCCAGGCGGCCGTACCGGTCAGCCAGCTGTTCTTGCCTTCGCCGAAGGTCGGCGCATCGATGCCGGCAACCATCTGGCAATAAGCATAAGGTTCGGTCCGGTGGATGTCGCTGATGTCCTCGAGATAGACAGGACAGGTCTTTTTGAAGACTTCGAAGGCCCGGTCTCCATGCCCAAGAACCGTTTCCGCACAGGCAATCCAGGGATTGTTGTGGCAGAAGATCCCGGCATTTTCCTTATATCCTGGCGGATAAGAAGAGATCTCCCCAAGCTCCAGATGATAGCGGGTATAGGCCGGCTGGAGAAGGACAATACCATATTTCGTATCCAGACGTTCCTTTACGCTCAAAAGAGCGCTCTCGGCTTTTCCGTTGTCCAGGCCGACATGAGCCATGACGCACATGCCCTGAGGCTCGATGTAGATCTGGCCTTCCTCACATTCTTTGGATCCGACCGGATGAGACGCAGCATCATAGGCGCGAAGGAACCATTTTCCATCCCAGCCGGCGGTCTGAATGGTATGGTCCATTTCTTCGGTTTCTTTCCGGATCTTTTCAGCTTCTTCTTTGCAGTCGATATGATCCAGGATATCAGCCAGTTCATTCCCGTATTTTACGAACATGCCGGCGATGAAAACAGACTCTGCGACAGGACCTTCCGAAGGACCGCTGGTTTGGAAGGACTGACCGGGCCGGTCGGAGAAGCAGTTCAGATTCAAACAGTCATTCCAGTCTGCCCGACCAATCAGAGGAAGGCCGTGAGGCCCCTTATGGTTCAGGGTATATTGGAAGGAGATTCTTAAGTGGTCGATCAAGGGCTTGGCCTTGGAAAAGTCGCTGTCAAAGGCACAGAGCTCATCGAGAATGCTATAGTCACCCGTTTCACGGATATAAGCGGATGTTCCGGCGATGAGCCAGAGGGGATCATCGTTGAAACCGCCGCCGATATCGGCATTGCCCTTCTTGGTAAGGGGCTGATACTGGTGGTAGCAGCTGCCATCCGGGAACTGAGTGTTGGCGATATCCAGGATCCTCTGCCTTGCCCTTTCCGGGATCAGATGGACAAAGCCAAGCAGATCCTGACAGGAATCCCTAAATCCCATGCCTCGCCCCATGCCGGATTCATAATAGGAAGCGGAACGGGACATATTAAAAGTGACCATGCATTGGTACTGGTTCCAGACATTTACCAGCCGGTTTAACTTCTCATCCTTCGAGGAAAGGCGATAGATCGAGAGAAGCTTTTCCCAGTAAGCGTGGAGTTCTGCCAGAGCCTGATCCACATCCTGATTGGTCTGATATTTCTGAAGCAGCCGGTAAGCCGGTTCCTTATTAATGACATTGGGGGCGATGAATTTCTTGTCGTTCGGATTTTCACAATAGCCGAGAAGGAAGATCACAGTCTTCTTCTCGCCGGGCTCCAGTGAAAGTCGGATCTCGTGAGCGCCGATGGGTGCCCAGCCATGGGCAATGGAATTTGTACAGCCATCTTTGAATATGGCCTTCGGATGAGACGGCCCGTTGTAGAGACCGACAAAGGCATCCCGGCTGGTATCGAAACCATCGATCGGACAGTTGCAGGCGAAGATGGCGTAATGATTCCGCCGCTCCCGGTATTCGGTCTTATGATAGATGACAGAACCCTCGACTTCGACTTCTCCGGTGGAGAAATTCCTTTGGAAATTTTCCTGATCATCTGCGGCATTCCAAAGACAGAACTCTACATAAGAGAAGAGAGTCAGCTCTTTTTTCTGATGACTCATGTTAGTCAAGGTGATCCGATCGATCTCACAAGGATCGCTTGTCGGGACGAAACTCTCCTGCCGGGCCGAAACTCCATCCTTCTCCCCTAAGATCGTGGTATAGCCCAGACCGTGGTGACATTCATAATGATCCAGTTCGGTCTGGGTCGGCTGCCAGCCCGGGTTCCAGACCTGATCCTCATCCTTTATATAGAAATATAGACCATTGCAGTCAATGGGAGAGTTGTTGTAACGATAGCGGGTCAGGCGTAAGAGCTTGGCATCCTTATAGAAAGCATAACCTCCGGAAGTGTTTGAGATCAGCCGGAAGAACTCTTTGGAACCCAGATAATTGATCCAGGGCAGCGGTGTTCTGGGCGTCTCGATGACATATTCTCTGGCCTTATCATCAAAATGACCATACCTCATTTCTGAAATCCTCCTTTTATAAGAAACATTCATATTTCTAATGTACAAATACAGAAACAAAACGTCTGAAATAAATTGAAAATGACGTTTTCTTGGGAACGAATACGATTTCGTTCATTTAAAAGTATCATAATATCATTGATTACGAATTACAAGAGTTTCGGATTTTCGAAAGTCTTATTTGGCTATTTCGTGAAAATTTCGAGCAATTTTATTGGTTGAATTGTATATTGACGATAGACATGGGGTGAATTACTATAAGGTTACGAAAACGAGTTCGACATATTTCGAAAGAATCCTGAAAATAATGGCGAAATCGTATTCGAGTAATAGGCGAACCTGCACAGGGTTTGGAAAGCAGATTCCCGATGATGTGCACCAGATCCGGTATTACCTGATTCGTAAATACAGGGATCGTAAGGAAGGCATCAAGTATGGGGAAGGATCATGAATGGTTACAGTAAAGGATATCGCAGAATATTGTAAGGTTTCCAGCGCAACGGTGAGCAAGGCCTTGAATGGTTACGGAGACATCTCTCCGGCCACGGCAGACCGGATCCGCCAGGCGGCAAGAGAACTTCATTATCTGCCGAATGTTGCAGCAAGACAGCTGAAGACAAATAACTCCCATAGTATTGGCCTGCTTTTTGAAGACCATACGGGAAGCGGCCTGACGCATGAGTTCTTTTCAAAGATCTTAAATGCTGCGAAGAACGAGGCAGAGCATTCCGGATATGACGTAACCTTTATCAGCCGAAACCTGGGAGGGAAGCTGACATCCTATCTGGAACATGCCAGATATCGCAGACTGGACGGTGTCCTGATTGCCAGCGCCGACTTTGAATCCAGATCCGTGGAGGAACTGGTGCAAAGCGAGATCCCGACGATCACAATCGACTATAGCTTTAACGATCAGAGCTCTGTGATGAGCGATAATGTCGAAGGAAGCTACGCACTTACCAAATATGTGATCGAGATGGGACACAGGAAGATCGGATTTATCCATGGTGAGGATACTTCCGTTACCAGAAAGCGTATGGTCGGATTCAACCGGGCCCTGACCGAACAGGGGATCACGGTTCCGGAAGAATACATCATAGAAGCGGCTTACCATAGTCCGGATTCCTGCAGGGAAGCAACAAGGAAACTGATGGAGCTTCGGGATCCGCCAACCGTCATTCTTTTCCCCGATGATTATTCTTACATCGGAGGATTGATGGAACTGGAGCGGATGCATGTGAAGATTCCGCTGGATGTATCTGTTGTTGGATATGATGGAATCGGTCTTTCTCAATATCTGCATCCGGTGCTTACGACCTATCATCAAGACTCAGAGGAAATGGGTAGGATTTCCATGAGAAAACTGATTGAGTCCATTGAGCATCCGAAGACCTGTGAAGCTGAGACACTAAATGTGAAGGGAAAGCTTTTGATCGGGCATACCGTTCGAAAGATCAGCTGACAGGAAAGAGAAAGATCGTTTGCATAGAAAAGAAATGCTCTTAAAAAGGAGGTAGAGAGTATGAAAAAAGGTGTTAAGAAGGCATTGTGTGTGGCACTTGCAGCCGGAATGATCGTTCCGATGGCCGCTTGCGGAAGCAAGGGTGGAAGTGCTGAGAAGACAGGCGGGGATGCCAAGACCACAAAAAGTGGCGGTGAGGGCAAGGTCCTGAACATTCAGTGCTGGAACGATGAGTTTGCAAGACGTCTGAGAGATCATTATCCTGATTTCAAACCGACCGATAAGGAAAATCCTACCAAGGGCGGTACAATCGGTGACGTCAAGGTGAAGTTTACCGTTACCCCTTCTGATAACAATGCTTATCAGAATAATCTGGATGAAGTTCTTCCGAAGAATGCCGACGCCAAGGATGACAGCAAAGTAGACCTCTTCCTGATTGAGGCCGACTATGCCAGAAAGTATATCAACACCAAGACCCCTGTAACGGAGAAGATTGCAGATCTCGGAATTACCGATGCAGATCTGGCTAATCAGTATCAGTACACCAAGGATGTTGTAACAGATTCCAAGGGAGATCTCCGTGGTGTATCATGGCAGGGCTGCCCGGGCCTTCTGATTTACAACAGATCCATTGCCAAGGCTATGTGGGGTGATGATTCACCGGAAAGCGTTCAGGCTCATGTAAAGGATTGGGATACCTTCACAGCTACAGCTGCTGAGCTGAAAGCTAAGAATTATAAGGTTGAGGCAACGGTAAATGACTCTTACCGTGTATATTCCCAGAATGCCAAGACTCCTTGGGTAGACAAGGACGGTAAGATCCAGATCGATGCCAATATCATGAAGTGGGTAGATGATTCCAAGAAGCTGGTTGATGCCGGTGAGACCGGAACCGATGACCTCTGGAGTGATGGCTGGAGTGCAGGCTTCAAGGCTCCTGGCGATACCTTCTGCTATTTCGGACCTGCTTGGCTGATTAACTTCTCCATGGGCAATGCTCCCGATTCCGACAAGGGTGATGACGGCTCCATCGCACACGCCGGCGGATGGGGTGCATGTGCAGGACCTGAGTCCTTTAACTGGGGCGGTACCTGGATCTGCGCAGCCAAGGGCACTGATAATAAGACTCTGATCGCTGACATCATGAAGAAGATGACCTGCGATAAGGCTACCATGCTTGATATCGTGAAGAAGGATTCCGATTTCGTAAACAACCAGCCGGCTATGGAAGAAGCTGCTAAGGATGATTCTTATGCATTCAAGGTACTTGGCGGTCAGAACCCGCTGCCTCTGTTCTGCGAAGGCGCAAAGAAGATCAGCATGAAGAATCTTACCGATTATGATCAGGGCTGCACCGAGTCCTTCCAGAAGGCAATGAAGGATTACTTCACCGGTAATGCAACGAAGGATAAGGCTCTGGACAACTTCTATGCAGATGTTCTGAAGAAGTATCCGAATCTCTCCAAGTGAGAAATGTAGACCGATTCGTAGAGAAAGGCGCATGCTTTTGATCCTTTCGTCAAAATTTAAAATTTGATGGAACAAAGGAAAGCGCTTTTCAAAACAGGATCGTGAGTTTAGCATCTGCCTCCCTCATAAGGAGGCAGATGTTCTATCAGGACAATAGAGTCCTTGTTATGGGAGAAAAAGTATGAAAACGAAAAAGAATAAGGTCGCATCATATAACAAATGGGGTTATATTTTTCTCATTCCCTTCTTTGTGATCTTCACTATTTTCCAGTTGATACCTCTGGTGACGACTATTTTTAACAGCTTTTTTGAGAATTACCGGGTTGGACTGGAGCAGATCGGACCGCGTTTTGTCGGATTAGCCAATTATGCAAAACTGATCACCAAAGGGCACTTACTCATGTATGCCGGAAATACCATGATCATGTGGCTGATCGGCTTTATTCCGCAGATCATCGTTTCTCTCCTTCTGGCAGCATGGTTTACAGATCCCTCTCTTCGTTTGAAGGGTCAGCGCTTCTTTAAGACCGTTATTTATCTGCCGAACCTGATCATGGCAGCAGCATTCGCAATGCTCTTCTTTACTTTGTTTGGAGCATCGAAACATGCGCCGATCAATGGACTACTGATCTCCATGGGATTCCTGAAGAAACCCTTCGATTTCTTTGCCAGTGTATGGGCTACCAGAAGCCTGGTTGGTTTAATGAATTTCCTTATGTGGTTTGGTAATACGACCATTCTTCTGATGGCGGGCATGATGGGAATCGACCAGTCTCTGTTTGAAGCGGCAGAAGTCGACGGAGCCACATCCACCCAGATTTTCTTCAAAATTACCCTTCCCTTGTTACGGCCGATTCTGGTCTATGTTTTGATCACATCCCTGATCGGTGGTCTGCAGATGTTCGATGTACCGCAGATCTTAACAAACGGTAGTGGTCAGCCGAACAATACGACAATGACAATGATCATGGAATTGAACAAGCATCTGTATTCGAAAAACCTCGGTATGGGTGGTGCACTTTCCACGGTACTCTTCATTATCACCGGTATTTTAAGCTTCTTCGTATATAAGCTGACCATGAAAGGACAGGAGTCGTAAGGGAGACTTGTTATGAGAGATCAATTCGTAGAAAAGAGGGCATAGGATATGGATAATTCATTCAGCATTCAAAGAAAGCAAGGCGTGGGAGTAAAAGTCAGAAGGGTCATCGCCTATATCGTTCTGATCTTCTTGTCCTTCCTCTGCCTCTTCGGATTCTATATCCTGTTTATCAATGCAACGAGAAGTAACGGAGATCTGAAGATGGGATTTCAGGCCTATCCCGGGACCCAGCTGGCGAAAAACTTCATCAATATGCTGCACAGTACACAGCCAATCGTACGAGGCATGCTGAATTCACTTTTGGTGGCAGGTGTCAGCGCATTCTTCTGCACTTACTTCTCAACCATGACAGCATATGCGATTCACGCATATCGTTTTAAACTGAGAAATGCGGCCTTTACTTTTATCCTGGCCATTATGATGATCCCGACACAGGTAACGGCACTTGGTTTCATTCAGTTGATCACCAAGATGGGATTGATGGATAATTACATTCCACTGATCGTTCCGGCCATTGCAGCACCGGCAACCTTCTTCTATATGAAGCAATATATGGATTCCACCCTGCCCATGTCTCTTGTGGAAGCGGCCCGGATCGATGGAGCCGGAGAGTTTCGAATCTTTAATTCCATTGTACTTCCGATGATGAAACCTGCGATCGCAGTTCAGGCAATCTTTACCTTCGTAGCCAACTGGAACAATTACTTCACTCCGGCCCTGGTATTAAAAACGGAGGAATACAAGACCCTCCCCATTATGATTGCAGAACTTCGATCCGCAGATTTCCTCAAATTCGATATGGGTGTTGTCTACATGACGATCGCCTTCTCCATCTTCCCGGTCATTATCGTTTATCTGATTCTTTCGAAGAATATTGTAAGCGGCCTGGCCATGGGAGCTGTCAAGGGCTGATGGGATCGAGATCACAGGAATTGCAGTAGGACATGCATTGGGCGTGTGAAAAACACCTTTTTTCACACGCCCATATTTTTTATAATTTTTACATCGAGTATTTGCCGGGCCCCGCCGGGAGAAATATCGTTATTTTCAAATCGTGATTTTCAATTTGAAGTGTTAGGAAAGGGAGGACAGTAAGCGTGAACGATATTCATTTCGAAATAGATGAGAAAGAAACCGATCAGAACCGGTTAGAAACCTGTGATCAGACACAGAATGATCCCCGTCCGGAAGTCAATGAATTGGCACAGGCTCAATTGTCTGGTGCCAAATTGTCTGAAGAAAAGTATGAGACCGAAGGAATGGCAGATCTCCTTCGAAAGGCGGCAGCTGAGGGTATCGTCCTCCTGGAAAACCGGGACCAGACCCTTCCTTTCCAAAAATCAGACCGCCTGGCTGTCTTCGGCCGCTGTCAGGTCGACAGTTTCTTTGTCGGTTACGGTTCGGGCGGTGATATCATCCCAGTCCACAAAGTTTCCATTCTCCAGGGCATGGAGGAGGATCCGGACCTGACCATTGACCGGGATCTGGCGGATCTCTATCAGAAGTTTTCAAAAGCCAATCCGGTTGACAGCGGCGACTGGGGCGCCTGGGGCAAGTGGCCGTTTTTTTATCCGGAGATGGAAGTATCCGACGAGACCCTTCAAAAGGCGGCGAAGGAATGCAACAAAGCGGTCTATATTATTGGCCGGGCGGCCGGGGAAGACCGGGAGAATCGCCTGGAGCCGGGAAGCTATTATCTGACAGCCGCGGAGGAGCGGATCCTGGAAAAGCTGGATCAGAACTTCGACTCCATCACGGTTCTTCTCAATATCGGAAACGTCATGGATCTGTCCTGGCTGTCGAACTATTCGCATATCAAAGCTCTGGCAATTGTCTGGCAGTTGGGCCAGGAGATGGGATATGCGGTTTCTGACGTCCTGTCGGGAAAGGTAAACCCATCCGGGCATCTTACGGACACGATCGCAAAGGAGTATCGTGATTACCCGTCCTCCGATTCCTTCGGTGATCCGGTTCGGAATGAGTATAAAGAAGGAATTTTCGTCGGTTATCGGCATTTTGAAAGCCGGGCAAAGGACAGGGTCCTCTATCCTTTTGGCTATGGCCTGTCTTATTCTGATTTTGAGATCCTGCCCAAATCGCTGCACCATTATCCGGGGCTGACGGAAATCCGGGCTTCTGTTAAGAATCTGTCCAAGAGGCCGGGGAAAGACGTTCTCATGGTCTACGTTTCCACAGATCTGCCCGGGTCCAGGCTAAAGCGACCGGCCCTTGCCCTGGTTGGCTTTGTAAAGAGCCAGCTTTTGAATGAGGGAGAAGAGGACACGGAAAATTTCATGGTCAGTGATTACCAGCTGTCTTCTTATGATGCGGACGGCCTTACCGGGCATCCTTCTGCCTATGTTTTGGAAGAGGGAACCTATACTTTCTATGCCGGGGATTCTGTCAGAAATCTGGTGGAGATCGGATCATTTGAGCAGGACATGACGGTTGTCACCCGCCAGTGTGAGAAGGCGACAACGGAGACCAGCCGGGAGCTTGCTGCCAGGATTCTGTCACGTCTGCCCAAGGAAGTACCGAATCAGACGCGGGAATTGGCAGAGTCGGGATTACCCCAGGTAGAACAGATTAGTCTCCAGGATGTCAAAGATGGGAAGGCAAGTCTGGACGATTTTATCAGTCAGTTGACTTTTGAGGAACTGGTGGATCTGTCGCGCGGAGAAGGCCCCATGAATTCCAGCTTTGGAGCGGAGGGGAATACCGGGATTTTCGGTGGAGTGTCTGATTCTTTACGGGCCAGGAAGGTGCCTGTCATTGTGACCAGTGATGGCCCTGCTGGCCTTCGCCTAAGACACTATACGACTCTTCTTCCCATTGGAACGGCTTTGGCTTCAACCTGGAATGACAAGCTGGTCAATCAGCTCTATCGGAAAGAAGCGGAAGAGATGGAGCATTATCAAATTGATGTCATGCTGGCGCCAGGTATGAATATTCACAGGAATCCGCTCTGCGGAAGGAATTTTGAATACTTCTCG